>CANNNH010000009.1 GCA_947505915.1 Comamonadaceae bacterium | reverse complement strand
TGTCGATGATCCGGCTGGTCAGGTTCTCTTCACCCTTCATCTCGCGTTCGAGCTTGTACTGCTCGCGCGGGAACAGTGGGGTCAAGTTCTCGAACATCACCTTGTGTTTGTTGTCTTCAGGTGCGCCGTCGTTGATCTTGTCGAGCTTGTTCAACGCAAAGTAACGCTCGCCGTCTTTGGGCGTACGCACTTCGCCTTCGATCATGTCGCCAGTGTGCAGGTTAAAGCGGCGGATCTGGCTGGGGCTGATGTAGATGTCGTCGGTCGAGGCGGTGTAGCTCGAGTCCGGTGCACGCAAAAAGCCGAAGCCGTCGGGCAGCACTTCCAGCACGCCGTCAGCGACGATGGTCTCGCCGGTCTTGGCGCGCTTTTTGATGATCGCAAACATCAGCTCCTGCTTGCGCATGCGGCCGACGTTTTCGATCTCAAGTGCTTCGGCTTGCTTGAGGACTTCAGACACATGCAGTGCCTTGAGTTCGTTTAAGTGCATGGGGTTACCTGCGTGAATGGAACACCTGCAAAGTGGCGTTCAACTGAAAAAAACCGGGGGGGATGAAAAGACGAGCCAGCCGGCGATGGGCTTTGAGTGACTCTAAGCCGGCTGGTCAAGGCCGGTATTCAAATGCTCTCAGGGGGTAACCAAGAGCTCTTTGGCAAATTATGACAGGAAAAACCAGGGTTTCGGCAAAGCAGGGCGCTCGGGTCAGTGCCAGGCCCCATAGGGTGGCCAAACCCAGCTTGGAAGCGCTGGGCTTGGGGCAGGAGTCTCAGGCCAGTTGCTGGTTGATGAATTCGGTCAATTGGGCCTTGCTCAAGGCGCCGACTTTGGTGGCCGCAAGCTCACCATCTTTGAAGATCATCAGGGTGGGAATGCCGCGGATGCCGAATTTGGCCGGCACGTCTCGGTTTTCGTCGACGTTCATCTTGGCAATCTGAAGTTTGCCTACGTAACCGGCTGCCACTTCGTCGAGAATCGGTGCAATCATCTTGCACGGACCACACCATTCTGCCCAGTAGTCCACCAGCACCGGTGTGCTTGATTTCAGGACATCCGCGTCAAATGTGGCGTCGGTGGTGTGTTTGATCAGATCGCTGGCCATGAAGGCTCCTTGAGAAGTAGTTCAAGATACGGCTAAAGTTGCTGTCATTGTGGCAGAAAGCCGGCACCTTGGCCGGCCCGCCCCCGCACAGGTTCTTCCATCAGCCTCCTACAGAGCACGGCAATTACACCCTATGAGTAACCTGCACTTTATTGACAGCAACTGGCGCAGGGTGATGGGCTTGATACGTCAGGAGATCGCCGCCCGGGGGCTTCATCCCAGCGCTTGTGTGGTGCTGGTGCCTTATGCGCAGCTGATGCCGCAGGCCCGACTGGCCTGGGCCGCGCAGGGCGACGCTGCTTTCGTGCCACGTTTTGAGACCACCATGAACTGGGCCAATAACCTGCAGATGCCCTTGGCCGGGCCGCTGGTACCTGCGCCTGGCGAGTTGACCATGGACACGGCTTGCGACTGGCTGACTGCCGCCGGTTTGCTGACGCGGGCGGGCTTGGGTGCGCACAAGGAGATGTTGGCGGGGCGGCTGGTCGAGGCCGCCTGGTCTCTGGCCCGTCTGGCGGCTGCCTTGCCGCCGGAGGAGCGCGCCGCTTGGGGTCAAAAACTGGCGCCGCAGCTGGCCGCTGGCATGGATTCCCCCTTGTTGAAGCTGGAGTCCGCTGTGGGCCAAATTGCCCTGGCCTGGGCGTCCACCTCGGCTTACCCGACCGATGTGCTGTTTTTGGCCAAAGCCGAGTTGCTGGTCGTGCTCGATGGTTTTCAGGCGGACCCCTTGAACGACACCCTCAAGGCCCGCTGGGGTGAGCGGGCGCTGTCCTTGCCCTTGCTGGTGCCGGACACGCCGGGACAAACTGCGCTGCAAGCCGCCAGCGATGCAGAAGATGAGGCGCAGCGTGCTACGGCCTGTGTGTTGGCCAGACTGAGCCAAGGTTTGAGTCCGGTGGCACTGGTGGCCCAAGACCGCATGCTAACTCGCCGCGTGCGCGCCATGCTGGCCAACTCAGGAGTAGCCGTACGCGACGAGACCGGCTGGAAGCTGTCGACGACCCGCGCTGCGGCGAGCATCATGAGCTTGCTGCGTGCAGCCGCCTGGGATGTGTCCTCGGATGCCATGCTCGACTGGCTTAAAAACGCCCCCGTGTTTGACGCCGCTGCAGTGACTTCGGCTGAAAAAGAACTGCGCAAGGACGGCTTGCGACAGTGGCGGCAAGTTGGCCCGTCCCAGCCGGCGGCCCAAGAACTGGCCGACAAAATGACGGCTTTGCTTGCGCCCTTTCAGGGTAGCCACCCCTTGGCGCACTGGCTTCGTTCTTTACGCAGCGTGCTTGAAGGCGCGAAACTCTGGGCCGGCATGCTGGGCGACACCGCCGGGCAGGCCAGCATTGATGCCCTGCACCTGCGTGAGGGCCAGGAAAACCTGTTTGAAATAGATTCCGTTGGCTCCGGGGCTCGTATGAACTTGCGCGAGTTCAGCGCCTGGGTCAACCAAGTGCTGGAAGCGGCCAGCTTCACACCCGAACATCCGCCGCAAGCGCAGGTGGTTATCTTGCCGCTGAGCCAGTTGCTGGGCCGACCTATGCGGGCTGTGGTGTTCCCTGGTGCCGATGAAGTGCGCCTGCCCGTCTCCCCCGAGCCGCCCGGCCAGTGGACAACAGTTCAGCGCCAGCTCCTGGGCTTGCCTTCAAGAGACAAGCTCGCATTGGCCGCCCGAGCCGCCTGGTCGCACGCTTTGCAATTTGAATACGCCGATGTGCTGTGGCGCTGCAGCGAGGGCGGCGAGCGTATCATGCCCAGTGGTTTTGTGCAGGCTTTGCAATTGGCCCCCGGGTCGGCACTGGCTGCTGACGCCCGCATCCACCGCCCGCTCCTGGCCCACATTGTTCCCATGCCCGCACCGTCGGGCCAGGCCTTGCCGCTCAAGCGTTTGTCGGCCAGTGCCTACGAGGATTTACGGCGCTGCCCCTACCGCTTTTTTGCCATGCGCCAGCTCAAGCTGCAACCCGTCGATGAGCTCGAAGGCGAGTTGAGCAAGCGCGACTTCGGTAACTGGCTGCACGCATTGCTGAGCCATTTTCATGTGGCGCTGCTGGCTGCGCCCACGCCGGATTTGCTGGGCCGCCAGCGTCTGATCGACGCGGCCGCAGCCCGGGCCACGCGGGAGCTCGGTCTGGCTGACAGCGAGTTTTTGCCCTTTGCCGCGGCTTGGCCCAAGGTGCGCGAAGGCTACCTGGCCTGGCTCACCGAGCACGAAGCCGAGGGCTGCAATTTCAGCGAAGCGGAGCAATGGAAAGAAATGCCGCTGGGCGAACTCACCCTCATCGGCAAAATAGACCGCATCGACCGCCTGCCAGACGGCCGGGCGTTGGTGATGGACTACAAAAGCGAGTCGCGCGAGGTGACTGCAGAGCGCATGAAAAAACCGCAGGAAGACACGCAGCTGCCTTTTTATGCCGCGCTGTTGAGCGACGACGAGCTGTGCGCCAGTTACGTCAATCTGGGTGAAAAAGAAACCACTAAAACTTACCCCCAGCCAGACATCGTGAACCTGCGCGACCAATTGATTGAGAGTATCCAGACCGACATGCACCGCATCGCCGAAGGCGCACCCATGCCCGCGATGGGCGAAGGCAAAGCCTGCGAATATTGTGATGCCCGTGGCCTGTGCCGGCGTGACTTCAGGGTGGCCGCATGAAACCCCAAGCCGCTTACGAATGCAATGGTGCGCTGATCGCGCCTGAGGCTTTTTACGCCATCGCCTGCGACCCCCAGCGCAGCGTGGCGGTGGAAGCCTGCGCCGGCGCCGGTAAGACCTGGATGCTGGTCTCGCGCATGGTGCGTGCCTTACTGGAAGACGCTGACCAAGCCGGCGCTGATGGCGCTTTGAAGCCTCAGGAAATTCTGGCCATCACTTTCACCAAGCGCGCTGCCGGAGAAATGCGCGAGCGCTTGTATGAATGGCTGGCCGACTTTGCCCGAGCTGACAACGCCAGGCTGCTGCATGAACTGCAGATCCGCGGCGTGCCGGGTTTGCAAGATGAAGCCGTCGCCCAGCGCTTGACTGCGCAGCTGCAAGGCTTGTACGCGCGCATGCTGGCCAGCGGCCGCTCGGTGCAAATCCGCACTTTCCACGGCTGGTTTGCCGCCTTGCTGCGCAGCGCGCCCGTGGCGGTTCTGCAAAACTTAGCCTTGCCGGTCAATTACGAGCTGCTGGAAGACGACAGCCAGGCGCAGGCTTTGGTGTGGCGGCGTTTTTACCAGGCCTTGCTGGCGGAGCCGGCGCAAAAGGCTGACTTTGAAGCTGTGGTCATGGCCTGGGGCCGTTCTCAAACCGAAAAAGCTTTGCAGGCGGCGCTGGACAAACGCGTGGAGTTTGGCCTGGCCGATGCCGCCGGGCTGGTCGACGTGTCGGTGCAGACTTTTGGCCAGCAATACCCCGAGTTCGCCCACTGTCAGCAGCCGGACCAGGCGCTGACAGATGCGCCCGGGCGCCAGTTGCTCAATGATGCCGCCACCGCCTTGGGCCGTGCCAAGGCACCGACTTTTGCGGCCAAGGGGGTCGAGTTGGAGCGCGCATTGACCGATGGCAACATGGACGCTGTTTTCAAGTGCCTGCTCACCAAAGAGGGCACAGCCCGTAAGTTCGGCGAAAAAATCAACGGTATTGAAACTGTGCGGCAAGCGCAAGATTTCGTGCTGCAGGTGGCTGCTGCGCGTCATCAGCATGAAGCCTGGCTGCACCAGCTGCGCATGGCCCGTCTGTCGCGCCTGTTGATCAGCGAGTTCACCGCCCTCAAGCGGGAGCGGGGCTGGATCGACATGAATGACGTTGAGCGCGCCGCCCTGGTCATGCTGGCAGACCCGGTGCTGTCGGGCTGGGTGCAGGAAAGGCTGGACGCACGCGTGAGGCATCTCTTGATTGACGAGTTTCAGGACACCAACCCCTTGCAGTGGCAGGCTTTGTCGGCGTGGCTGGGCAGTTATGGCGGGGCCGGCCGGGCGCCTAGCGTGTTCATCGTGGGCGACCCCAAGCAAAGCATTTACCGTTTTCGCCGTGCAGAGCCGCAGGTGTTCCGGGCGGCGCAGAATTTTGTGCGTCAAGGTCTGCAGGGTGATTTGCTCAGCTGCGACCACACAAGGCGCAATGCGCAAGTGGTCATCAACACTGTCAACGAAGCCATGCGGCAAGCGGCGGACGTCGACGGCTACGAAGGCTTTCGCGAACACAGCAGTGACTCGCCCGACATCGGCGCGGTCGACCGTCTGCCGGCCATCCCACGCGCCATAAAAGATGAGACACCGTCAACGCATCACGACAGTCCGCAGCCCTGGCGCGACAGTCTTTTGCAGCCGCGAGAAGTGCTGGAAGAAACCCTGCGCACGCTTGAGGCGCGTCAGGCCGCCGCCTGGATTGCGCTGCAATTGGCACCCGGTTCGGGAGCAGGTGGCGCACCTTCACTCAAGCCAGCTCAGGTGATGGTGCTGTCGCGCAAGCGGGCCGGTTTGTTGCCACTTCAGCAAGAGCTTCGCGTGCTCGGCATTCCTGCCCAGATCGGCGAAAAAACTGCTCTGATTGATTGCTGCGAAGTACAGGACATCACCGCCTTGCTCGACGTGCTGGTGTCGCCTCAGCACGATTTGTCTCTTGCCCGAGTGCTGCGCTCGCCGCTGTTTGGCGTCACCGATGCGGCGCTGGTACAGCTGGCGCTGGCCCAGCGCAGGCTCTCTCAACCCTGGTACGACTTGCTGCAAACCGATGCCAGCGAGCCCATCGATGAATTGCGTATAAGTGATGCGCACGGTTTGCAAGGCGTGGCTGTGCAACTGGCGCGCTGGCGCCTTTGGCTGGACAGCCTGCCGCCGCATGATGCGTTGCAGGCGCTGTATGACGACGGCGATGTACTGGCCCGTTTTGCCGCCGCTGCACCGGCGGCCCAGCGCGGTGCCGTGCTGACTAATTTGCGTGCGCTGCTGGCGGTTGCGCTGCAAATCGACGGCGGGCGTTACACCACCCCCTATGCCCTGGTGCGGTCACTCAGGGCCGGTGGTATTTTGGCGCCGGCCATTGTGAGTGCAGACGCGGTGAGGCTCTTGACCATTCACGGCGCCAAGGGTCTGGAGGCCGAGGCGGTGCTGTTGCTGGACACAGACACGCCGCCGCGCAATGCCGAGAGCATGGCTGTGCTGCTGGATTGGCCTGGCGAAGCTGCAGTGCCTCAACGCTTTGTGTTTTTGGTCAGTGAAAGCAAGCCGCCAGCCTGTTGCGTACAGATGCTGGCGGCCGAAAAAATAGCCCGTCAGCGTGAAGAACTCAACGCCTTGTATGTGGCGCTCACCAGAGCGCGAAAAACCCTGGTGATGTCGTCCATTGAGCCACACCGCAAGGCCCCCGACAGCTGGTGGCAACGTTTGCACGCATGGGCGGCCGAATGGCCGGCGCCCACAGCGCCAGCCAGCGCATCCACACCGACCGAGTTCACTGAAGAGGTTTTCGATTTCCTGAGCCTGCCGCCGGCAGTTGTTTTACCGCCTGCTGCGGCCCGGCCTGCAGCAGACTCTGCGGCGTCGCGCACCGGTCAAGCCATGCACCGCTTGCTGGAGTGGGGTGCCTTGTCGGCGCTGCATGTACAGGCCGTCACGCGCGAGTTCCGGCTCGACGCTGCTCAAGCGCAAACCGCATTGAGCGGCGCGCAGCGCATTTTGGCCGGCGAGGGCGCTTGGGCCTGGGACCCCGCGATGGTTGATTGGCAGGGCAATGAGGTCGAGTTGGCTTACCAGGGGCAAAGCATGCGGCTTGACCGCCTGGTGCGACGTTGCGATGCCGGGCATGAAGGCCACTGGTGGGTGCTGGACTACAAATCCAATGCCGCGCCCCAATACCTGCCTGAGTTGCGCCAGCAAATGCAGCTGTATCGCGATGCGCTGCTGGCGGTTTACCCCGGGCAAACTGTGAAGGCTGCATTTCTCACGGCCCAGGGTCGGCTGATTGCTGTGGATTGAAATTGCCGGCCTGCAATAATTAAGCTTTGCTGCCGGCGCTGCACCCTAGGTCGGCCTCGCACGCTTCAACGGACTTTTTCGTGAGCCACTTCCCTATGTCTGGAACTTCGGCCGGCGCTGCAACGGCGCCTGTCCCCCGCGTTGCGATTATCGGTGGCGGTCCGGCCGGCCTCATGGCTGCTGAGGTCTTGTCAAAGGCCGGGGCCGCCCTGAGCGTGCATGTCTTTGATGCCATGCCGTCCGTAGGCCGCAAGTTTTTGTTGGCCGGCAAAGGCGGACTCAACCTGACCCACGCTGAACCTGCCGCCAGCTTCAACACCCGGTACGCCGAAGCCGCCAGCGCGCTGGCGCCCATGCTCAGCACTTTTGGTGCTGACGAACTGCGTCAATGGACCCATGACTTGGGTATCGAAACTTTTGTGGGCAGTTCCGGGCGGGTATTCCCCAAAGACATGAAGGCCGCACCCTTGCTGCGCCACTGGTTGCATCGTTTGCGTGCAGCCGGTGTGCAGTTCTCGATGCGCCACCGCTGGAGTGGCTGGTCTGACAGCGGTGCGCTGCGTTTTGCTAGCCCGGGCGGTGAGTTGGATTTGCAGGCCGACGCCGTTGTACTCGCTTTGGGTGGCGGCAGCTGGTCTCGCCTGGGCTCAGACGGTGCCTGGGTGCCATGGCTGCAGCAGCAAGGCGTGTCGGTGGCGCCGTTGATGCCGTCCAATTGCGGCTTTGATGTGGCCGGTTGGTCAAGGCACTTCAGCAGCCGTTTTGCCGGCCAACCCTTCAAGTCGGTGGCCATCGCCTTCACCGATTCGCTGGGACGCGAATTCACGCGACGTGGCGAATTTGTAGCCACCGAGACCGGCTTAGAAGGCAGCCTGATTTACGCCGCTTCAAGTTGGCTTCGCGAGGAAATTACACGCAGTGGCAGCGCAACGCTCAGGCTGGACCTGTTGCCCGACAAATCGGCTGCCCAGGTTTTGGCCGATGTCAGCCATCCACGCGGCTCGCGCTCGCTGTCCAGCCACCTCAAGAGCCGGCTGGGTCTGGAAGGTATCAAAGCGGCCCTGCTGCACGAGTTGCTGGATAAGGCGATGATGGCCGATCCGGCCCGTCTGGCGGCGGCCATCAAGGCCCTGCCAGTCAAGTTGGTGCGCACCCGCCCGCTGGACGAAGCTATCAGCAGCGCCGGCGGTGTGCGCTTTGCCGCCTTGTCGGCAGACCTGCAACTGCAGGACCTGGCAGCGGGGCAGGCGGTTTTTTGCGCCGGTGAAATGCTTGACTGGGAAGCACCCACCGGTGGCTACCTCATGACCGCCTGCATGGCCAGCGGCCGACGGGCCGGACAGGGCGTGTTGCGCCATCTCGGCTTGTTGTCAGCCGCCTGATTTTTCCATTGCATTCATGTCAACCGAAAGAAAGCCCCACCATGATCGTTCGATTTCACATTGACCAGTTTGAAACCGGCCGCTTTGACTACCGCGTGAGCCACGAAGGCGAGGACCTTTACGCTGACGCCGGGCTGGCCAGTATCGAAGAATGTATTTCTGCTGCTGTCGATGGCTTGGGTCAGGACGCGCTTGGCGCAGAGATCGCTTACAAGAACATCATCAGCGGCACCTACCCGCTGGCTTCGCTGGCCTTGATGAGCGCGCAAATCGCTCAGCACGCTGAAAACTCGACCGCAGCCATTGAGGAACTGCTGCGCCAGCCCCTGGGTCACTAACTTAGTTGACTGCGAAAGCCCCAAAGCGGCGATCGAAGGCTTGACTTAGGGCTTAACCAGGCGGCCGGTCTGTACGCGTTTTTAGGTTGACGGCACCCCACGGCTTCCAACAACTTTCTTAAAAATTCAGCGCCAAGATGGGCGCCGTAAGAGTCAGCTCAGCGGCAAGCTGGTGTGCAATTGGCTGTAAGTTTCACGCCTTTCAGATTAACTAGTGATTAGCCATCAATTCGCATACATTCCTGTTAAAGGTCAGAAGCGCTCAGTTTTTTAGAAGCTTACCCCCCAATTTTTGACGGTAACGCAACCCTGTATATTTATCCGACGCATCTCAACAAAGGACCGCGATGAAAAAACGTGATTTTCTTTTAAGCTCTGCCGCTAGCCTGTCGCTGCCAATCTGGGCTCAGGATATCTGGGGTGAGAAGTCCGGCTACCCTACGGGTTGGGGGCCGGCTGGCAGTATGCAGAGATGGGAGGGCTACCCCGATTACCACGTAGGCAATTTTTCGGGCGGCTTAGAAAAAATGTTTGCGCATCAGGTGATCAAAGCCAGCCCAAGTCCATCAGGTTTTGTTGAAGCTAAAAGGAAAATCAAAGCAAGTTTTTTCATGGATGCCGCGGACTACGCCGACAAATTTAACTTGTCAGGCTTATTGATCGCCAGAGGCAATGAAATTTGGCACGAGCAGTATCGGTTCAATCGCACTGCAGAGATGCGATTTTTCGGTTGGTCCATGACCAAAAGCATTGTGGGTTTGCTCGCTGGCATTGCTTTGCACGAGGGTAAGTTTGCAGCTGTTGATGAGCCGGTTGAAAAATATGTCAAACCACTTCAGGGGCATCCTTTTGCAGGGATTACCTTGCGCAACCTGTTAAATATGACCAGCGGGATCGCTATTTGCGAAGCCTACTGCAGTCCGAGCACTGGTTTCGAAAGGTATGGCTACTCACAAATTGGCTATTCGCCTCGCCGCAGTGAAGGCACAGACCAATTAATGGGAATCATGCGATTTCAATGGGGCAGAAATCAAACGCAAGGCGCAAGCTTTAACTACACCGACCTGTGTCCCGTGTTGGTGGCTTGGGCGCTAGAGTCCGTTTATGGCCAGCCTCTGTACGTGATTGCCGAACAGAAATTATGGCAACCTTTGGGTGCTAAAAATGATGCCACGTGGCTTACGGATTCGAAAGGATTTACCTTTAGCGGCGCCGGATTTTCAGCCACATTAAGGGACTGGGCTCGGCTTGGTTTGCTGGTAGCTCAAAAAGGGCTTGCACATGGCCACCAAATTGTTCCAGCATCATGGCTTGATTCCATATCGCGCCACGATGAAAGCGAAAGCGCTGTCAAATTTAATGTGGCGCGGCCTCAGCGGGGATACAAAAACTTTTTCTGGCATCACTCAAAAGACGGCCAGATGTTGAGAATGGCCGGAAACCATGCTCAGAATATTTTGATGGATAAAAAAAGTGGAACCATCTTGGTTCAGACTTCAACAGGATATGCCAACGGCGCTGAGGACATGATGGCTGCGCTTTTCAAGTCCGCCTGTGAGGCTTGACTGCTTCGCCTCATCGTGTGCTTTCTTGGCCAGCCCCCGTGCGGGAGACCTGCTCAAAGCATGCATTGAAAGAAAAAGGTGACGAGCCTCGCCCCGGCACTGGCTCCACAGTTAGGGCTGCTTGGTTCCCCACCTGACCCGGTTGGCCGCTTCACCATGCGGGAAGGCCCGTCGCTTTGGATTGTAGTGGACAGCGCCTTGGTGCGTGCACCCCCCGGCGCTTGAGAAGCGAATCCCATGCTGCACTCTAGAATAGGTCCATGTCTTACCTTGTACTTGCCCGCAAATACCGTCCTAAGAACTTTTCGGAGATGGTCGGGCAGTCGCATGTCGTGCAGGCACTGAGCAATGCGCTGGGTACGCAGCGTTTGCACCACGCTTATTTGTTCACCGGCACGCGCGGGGTTGGCAAGACCACGGTGTCGCGAATTCTGGCCAAGTCGCTCAACTGCACCGGGCCCGACGGGCAGGGCGACATCACCGCTACGCCTTGCGGCGTTTGCCAGGCTTGCATGGACATCGACAGCGGCCGTTTTGTCGACTACACCGAGCTCGATGCTGCTTCCAACCGGGGTGTGGACGAGATAGCCCAGTTGCTCGAGCAAGCTGTTTACAAACCTGTCATCGGGCGCTTCAAGGTCTTCATGATCGACGAGGTTCACATGCTCACGAATACGGCGTTCAACGCCATGCTCAAGACGCTGGAAGAGCCGCCGGCTTACCTCAAGTTTGTGCTGGCCACCACCGACCCCCAGAAGGTCCCTGCGACGGTTCTTTCGCGTTGCCTGCAATTTAATTTGCGACCGATGGCGCCTGAAACTATTTTGGAGCACCTGGTGCAGGTGCTGGCCGCCGAAAGCGTGCCCGCCGAGCCGCAGGCGCTGCGCCTGCTGGCCCGTGCAGCGCGCGGCTCGATGCGAGACGCGCTGTCCCTCACCGATCAGGCAATTGCCTTTGGATCTGGCTCGCTGGCCGAAGCCGGCGTGCGCCTGATGCTGGGCAGCGTGGACCGCAGCTATGTCTACCAGCTGTTGGATGCGTTGGCCAGGAGCGACGGTAAAAGCATTATTGAACTCTGCGAGGTGCTGCGCCTCAACGGATTCAGCGCCGCCTCCACCCTGGAAGAAATGACTTCGGTCTTGCAGCGTATGGCGGTGCTGCAGGCCGTGCCCGAAGCCGGTTCCGCTGACGATGCCAGTGACCCTGACATTGCAGAGACGGCGCGCCTGGCGCAAGGGCTGCCGGCAGATGAAACCCAACTGCTTTACAGCCTGTGCTTGCATGGTCGCGGCGAGTTGGGTCTGGCGCCGGACGAGTACGCCGCGCTGACCATGGTGCTGCTGCGCTTGCTGCCTTTCAAGCGTCCTGGCGCCGCCACCTTGCCCGTGGCCAGCGCTGCGACGGCTTTGCACACTGCACCTGCGGGGGGTGCCGCCGAGCCCCTAAAAAAGCCTGAATCGCCTGCGCCGGCCCCTGCGCTTGCTTTGCCTGTACAAGTCACGGCGCTGGGGGCTTTGTGGGCGGAGTGCGTCCAGTCCCTGGTGGCGGGCGAGCATGTGTCGGGTCTGGTCCGTGAATTGGCGCTGCAGTCTGAGTTGCAGTCGCGAGACAGCGGCACATGGCGCTTGAGCGTCGAGAGTCCTTCGCTCAACCAGGGCGACGCTTGCCAGGCCCTGTTGCTGGCCTTGCAAAGCCTGCCTGCTTCGTCCAAGTATCAAACTGTAGAGCGTTTGCAGGTGGAGATCGGCGCTGCAACAGACACACCGGCCCGCCGTCACGCTGCGGCCATGGCACAGCGCCAGCAGGAGGCCGAAGAGATCATTGACCAAGACCCTTTGGTGCAAGACATGGTGCGCAACTGGGGAGCACGCATCGTGCCCGGCAGTGTGCGCATGCAAGCTGCCGCCGCAGTGACTGAGCAGGCCAAGCCGATATGATTAAGCTACTTTTCCCAGCATTGATTTAAAGGAAACCAGACATGTTCAATAAGGGACAACTCGCCGGCCTCATGAAGCAGGCGCAAGCCATGCAAGACAATTTGAAAAAGGCACAGGATGAACTGGCTTTCATTGAAGTCACGGCCGATGCCGGTGCCGGCCTGGTCAAGGTCACCATGACCTGCAAGCACGATGTCAAGCGAATTGAGATCGACCCCAGCTTGCTGGTGGCCGAAGACAAGGACATGCTTGAAGACCTGGTGGCGGCCGCATTCAATGCCGCCGTGCGCAAGGCCGAAGACCTGAGCCAGGAAAAACTCGGCAAGATCACCGCCGGCATGCCCGGCTTGCCCGGTGGCATGAAGATGCCCTTTTGATGCCATTGCCCCAGCACGTTGAGCCGGGTCTGCCCTGATGGCCGATTCAAATGCCCTTGAAGGTCTGACCGAGGCGCTGCGCCGTTTGCCCGGTGTGGGTGTCAAGTCGGCGGCTCGCATGGCTTTTCACCTGCTGCAAAACGACAAGCCCGGGGCGATGCAAATTGCCAAGGCCATTGAGCATGCAGTTCTCAGCGTCAAACACTGCGCTCTGTGCAACACCCTGACAGAGCTGGACATTTGCAACACCTGCCAAAACCCGCAACGCGACCGCAGCAAACTGTGCGTGGTTGAAACCCCGGCTGACCAAGCCGCCCTTGAACGCACGCTGGCGTACCAGGGTTTGTATTACGTCTTGATGGGAAAGCTCAGCCCGCTGGATGGCGTGGGGCCGCATGACATCGGTCTGCAAACCCTGTTTGACCGCGTGTTGCCGCGCAATGCGCAAGGTGAGCACCTGCCTGCCGGGCAGTGCGAAGTCAAAGAGGTGATTCTGGCAACCAACTTCACGGCAGAAGGCGAGGCCACGGCGCATGTGATTTCGCAGGCCCTCAAAAGCCGTGGCATTCAGGTCACCCGGCTGGCGCGTGGCGTGCCGGTTGGCAGCGAGCTGGAGTATGTAGACCTGGGCACCATTGCCCATGCCTTGGTAGATCGCCGTTAAGCGCCCCTTGCCGGGGCTCTATGACGGCGGTTTTTATTACTGCTTAAATATACAGAAATGAAGGACTATTGACATGACAACAGGATTCACGATTTCTTTAGGATGCGTCTTGGTGATGGCTCTGTTGCCCGTGGTGTGTGCTGGCTTGGCCAAGTCCGGCATGATGGGAAAGCCGCGCAAAGACGGTGGTTACGACAATGACAACCCGCGCCAGTGGCTGTCCAACCAAACCGATTGGCGCGCGCGCGCCAACAACGCCCAAGCCAATACTTTCGAGGCGCTGCCCTTCTTTTTTGCGGCAGTCATCATTGCCCACTTAATGCAGGCGCCGCAGTGGCGCATTGATGCGCTAGCCCTGGCGTTTGTGGGTCTGCGCATCGTTTATGTGGCGGCCTATGTCAAGAATTTGGCTAATTTGCGGAGTTTGGTTTGGGTCTTGGCTTTGCTGGCCAACATCGGTCTTTTGTTTGCCGGGCTTGCCTGAGCCAGTCTCCTGCAGTCAGCCGCCCGGAGCGGCTTGAGTGAAAACCCGCACGGGATCTTCCTGATGCGGGTTTTTTCTTGGCTCTTTATGCTTGAGCGCAATGCTAATTTTTTCAAAAAATTCCCCGTGACGAAAACCAAGGGGCTCACACGTCGAGAACTTGGCCAAGCCGCTTTGCTGGCCGCTGCTTGCCTTGCTGGGCCTGTGTTGCAGGCCCAGACCAAGCCCGAAAAAACTCGCCTGGTGCTGGCTGTCGGCGGCAAGTCGGCTTTGCATCACCTGCCGCTGACAATTGCTGAGCAATTGGGTTATTTCAGGGCTGAAGGCTTGGAGCTCGAAATCAGCGATCTGCAGACCAGCCTGCGCGCTACTCAGGCGGTGAGCAGCGGCGCCGCCCATGTGTGTGCCAGTACCTATGAACAAGTACTGGGCCTACAAGCTAAAAATCAGTGGTTTCAGGCCTTTGTGGTGCAGGCCCGTACGCCACAAATCGCTTTGGGCGTTTCAACGCGCAGCATGCCCACCTACAAAACGCCTGTTGACCTCAAAGGTAAAAAAATCGGCATCTCGCCAACCGAGGCAGCTTCTTACATGGTGGTCAATTCGGTTCTGGCCCGTTCCAGACTGAGCAGCAGCGAGGTGAATTTCCTCGAGTTTTCCAGCACAGCGGCAGCATTGGGTGCATTACGCTCCGGCCAAATTGACGCCATCAGTTACGCCGACCCCGTGATGACCATGCTCGAGCAAAAGGGCGATATCAAAATCGTTGCAGATACGCGCACGCTCAAGGGCGCTATCGAAGTGTTTGGCGGCGCCATGCCCTCGGCCAGCCTTTTCGCACCCAGTGAGTTCATCCAGAAAAATCCCAACACCTGCCAGGCCCTGGCCAATGCCATCGTGCACGCTTTGAAGTGGTTACAGACGGCAGGTCCGGGAGACATCATCAAGACGGTGCCTGACGCTTATTTGCTGGGCGACCGCGCTTTGTACCTGGCGTGTTTTGAGCAGTTGCGAGAGTCGATCTCGCCAGACGGTCTCATGCCCGATGACGCGGCCCGCACGGCTTTGCTGGCGTTGCTGAGATTCAACCCCTCGATTCAGGGCAACAAAATCGACCTGTCCCGCACCTACAGCAATGAATTTGCCCGCCGCGCTAAAGGGCGCTTCAAGGCTTGACGGCCGCCACCTTGGGGGCATTCGTTTTTTGGCCGGCTTGGGCCTTAGTTTTGCTTTTAGCGGTATTTTTACCCTTGCCGGCCGCTTTCACGGGCAGGTAAATCACCACAGACTGTCCCGGCTTGAGGGCGCTGTTGGCAGTGACACTGTTCCAGCCCGCCACATCCATGGCGCTGACCCGGTAGCGTTGGGCCAGGCTGGCAACGGTGTCGCCTTTACGCGCTTTGACGGTCGAGCGACGGATCACGGTTTCAGGCGACAAACTCATGTGCCCGTTTTCGGCCACATGGCTGGCTACGTCCTTGTCGACTTTGGCCGAACGTGGCACCAACAGCGTAGAGCCCGCCTTGATGAGCATGCGCGAGGGAATGTTGTTGACGCTGCGCAATTCGTTCTCGTTCATGCCGGTTCGGCGCGCTGCCTCTGCTGAAGACATGGTTTTGGGCACGCTCCAGGTGGTCCAGCTGGCGTACTGGCCCAAGGTGTAGGCCTCGAAGTTCCGAACAAAGACTTTGGCGTTGTCCCAGGGCAGCAGGATCTGCGGCGTGCCTGCCGCCAAAATGACGGGGCGGTTGGCGGCCGGGTTCAGGGCTTTGAAATCTTCCAGCTGCACGTCGGCGAGCTTGGCGGCCAGCGTGACATCGATGTCGCGTGTCAGCCTGACCTCTTGGAAGTAAGGGTGGTTTTCGATCAAGGGCAATTCGGCTTGAAAAGCCTCAGGCCTGGCCACAATGTTTTTAACGGCTTGCAGCTTGGGCACGTAAAGACGCGTTTCCGCCGGCATATTCAGGTCAAGGTAGCTCGTGCCCAGACCCGCACGTTTATTGTGCGCAATAGCGCGACCTACATTGCCTTCACCCCAGTTGTAAGCGGCCAGCGCCAGATGCCAGTCGCCAAACATGCCGTGCAGTTTTTGCAGGTAGTCTAGCGCTGCCCGTGTCGACGCCAGCACATCGCGCCTGTCGTCGCGAAAGGCATTTTGCTTGAGCTCAAAGTAGGTGCCTGTTCGCGGCATGAACTGCCACATGCCTGCGGCCTTGGCGCTGGAAACGGCTTGCGGGTTGAACGCACTTTCGATGAAGGGCAGCAGAGCCAACTCGGCGGGCATGTTGCGCTTTTCAAGCTCTTCAACAATATGAAAAAGGTATTTCTTTGAGCGCTCCGTCATGCGCTGGATGTAGTCGGGTCGGCTGGCATACCACTGCTCGCGCTCACTGACCAGTTTTCCCCCAAGGTCCGGCATGCGAAAACCGCGGCGTATCCTGTCCCATAACTCAATCGGCGCCTCAATCGGGGCGACGGGTTGCGCTAAATCAGTCACAGCCTGCAAGGCGGTACTCGGGGGCAAAGTAGGACCTGCGGGCAGCTCTGGCGGCGCTGGCGGGGTGATTGTTGCCGCGCTCAGGACCGGCGCAGTGGCAACTTCGGCTTGCTGCACCACGGCCACCGGGGCATTGATCACAGCCAAGCCATCAGCGGCCGGCACTGCGCCTGGCGTAGCGCAGCCTGCCAGCAAAGCCGCCCCGAGCAGCAGGGCAAGCCTGCGCATGGCAAGGCATGAGGCATGGTCAGCGCGTTGCGGCGGCGTGGCCGCTAAACAGGCCTGGTGAAAGTCTAAAACGTTCATAGATCTCGAGGTGGATGCTGCCGCAGCGGGCCGCACAGCAAAAGTAAGAAGTATCCAGGCTAAAGCGCCGGGCTACTGCGGCAGGCAAAAGGACGTGACCGACGGGTTGACTAGAATCAAAAACCTGGGCGAAGCATCAAGTCTTCACCCTGTCTGAAAAAATCCATTGTCAGGTCTTGATGAGCTTGCAAATTATAGGTTTGACTGACTGGTTGAAAACACCCCCCGGCGAATACCTGCTGGCTTGGGAGCGCGAGCGCTTTGACTTGGCGCTCAGCGATGTCTTCGGCTACCACGCTTTGCAGCTCGGATTGCCTGAAATCGATGCTTTGCGCGCTAACCGCATGCCACACCAATGGGTGGCTTTGGATGCTCCGGCCACTACATCCACAACCGAATCTGTGCGGCAGATCGCGCTGTTGACGCATTCTGTGGCGTTGCCCTTTGCCGCCAACAGCCTGGACCTGGTGGTTTTGCCGCACACCCTGGAGCTCAGCCTGGATCCGCATGCCACCTTGCGAGAAGTTGAGCGCGTGCTGGTGCCGGAGGGGCGGGTTGTCATCAGCGGCCTGAACCCCGCCAGTCTTTGGGGCCTGCGCCAGCAGCGGGCGCGCATGTTTCGCCGGTTCGGCGTGGGTGAGTTATTTTTGCCGCAGGCGGCTGAGCCCATCGGTCATTGGCGTTTGCGCGACTGGCTGCGGCTGCTGAGTTTTGAGCTTGAATCTGCGCAATTCGGCTGCTACCGCCCGGCCCTTGAAAGTGCCAGGTGGTTGGGACGTTTTCGGTGGATGGACGCTGCAGGCGCGCGCTGGTGGCCGATTTTTGGCGCAGTTTATTTTCTGGTGGCCAGCAAGCGTGTGCGCGGCATGCGTTTGTTGGAGCCTGGCTGGAAAAACCGAACTGCCCGGGCACCAGCGCCTGCAGCGATTGCCAACCGCCGCCCGACCAGCTCAAAAAGCTCGACTCCTTCGTCCTCATAGTCTTCAACTTTCCCTGCCAACCCATTGACCTTGCCATGAACGAAGTTCCAAATCCCCCCGCGCCGGTCGTGATCTACACCGATGGCGCCTGCAAAGGCAACCCCGGCCCCGGCGGCTGGGGGGCGCTGCTGAACTCCGGCGGGACTTGCAAAGAGATTTTTGGCGGCGAGCTGGGCACGACCAACAACCGCATGGAGATCATGGCCGTGATCGAGGCCTTGTCAGCCCTGAAACGGCCCTGCCAGGTCACTTTGCACATTGACAGCGAATATGTCCTCAAGGGCATCACCGAATGGATTCACGGCTGGAAGGCCCGCGGCTGGCGCACGGCGGCCAAAGCCCCTGTGAAAAACGTCGATCTTTGGCAGCGTCTGGACGCTGTGGTCAGCACCGGCGGACATCAAATTGACTGGCGTTGGGTGCGCGGCCACGCCGGGGACCCTGGCAATGAGCGGGCGGACGCTCTGGCTAATAAAGGCGTTGAAATGGCCCTGGCCAATGGCCGAACTGGGCAGCAGAGTTGAACGGATTCGGTTTTAGCAGCTGTTTCGGGGCCGCCAGCAAAAATTGTCAAGTCCAAGTAAATTAGCCGTATCGGGTTAATTTATGGGTTTTCCACATCGTGAACCCCAATTAGCCCTGTTACATTGCGCAGTGAATTCTTCTTTACAACAATGCAGGTGCTTGTTTCATGGCTTCTAAAGTTATCTATCCTCTGATTGCGGCATTGGGTATTGCGACCGTGGGTGCGGGCGCCTGGTGGTACCAAAACCAGCCTGCAAAGGCCGCTGTTGAAGGCCAAAGTGCCTCTGCGCCCGGTGCACCCGGGGCCGCGACTGGCGGCGCAGCGGGTGGCGGTGGCGCAGGCGGAGGTGGCAAACCTACCGTGGAAGTGGCCCAGGTGGAGTTGATGGACCTGGTCGATGAAACCCAGACCGTGGGCTCTTTGCGCTCGCGCCAGGGTGTGGTTTTGCGGCCTGAAGTCAGCGGGCGCATCACACAGCTCAATTTCCGCGATGGTGACCGCGTCAAAAAAGGCCAGTTGCTGGTTCAGTTTGACGACCAGTTGCCTGCCGCACAGGTGCAGCAGGCCCAGGCCGAGCTCAATATTGCCAAGGCCAATAACACCCGCAATGCCGAGCTGGTGGCACAAAATTTCATCAGCCGTCGCACGCTGGACGAGAGCGCTGCCGCCCAGCAGGTCGCCGAGGCCAAGCTGGCACTGGCGCGTGCCACAGAGTCCCGCCTGAAGATCATGGCCCCCTTTGACGGTCTGGCCGGCATTCGCTCCGTCAACGTGGGTGATTACCTCAAAGACGGCGCTGACATTGTCAACCTCGAAGACATGGATGCTATTTTTGTTGACTACCGCTTGCCCGAGCGTTTTCAGACCAAGATCCGACGTGGTCAGTCCTCGGTGGTAGAGCTAGACGCTTTGCCAGGGCGCAAGTTTTCAGCCCTTGTTCTGGCCATTGACCCCCTGATTGACGCCAACGGCCGCTCGGTCGGTGTGCGTGCCTGCATCGACAACCGGCGCCTGCAATTGCGCCCCGGCATGTTTGCGCGCGTCAACGCGGTTTTCGGCCAGCGTGACGGTGCCCGCGTGATCCCCGAAGAGGCCATCGTGCCTCAGGGCGGCAAACAGTTTGTGATCAAAGTGGTCAACGGCACAACGCCCAACAGCCGCGTCTCCCAGCGCACTGAGGTCAAGCTGGGCTTGCGCAGCCCGGGCAAGGTTGAAGTGCTGGAAGGCTTGGAGCCTGGTGATTCGGTGGTCACTGCCGGTCAGCAGCGTGTGCAGCGTGACGGCACAGAGGTGAGGGTGCTGGATGTGGCCGCAGCCGCTGTGCCTGGCGCCCCGGCCTCCGGTGCCCCTGCCGCCAGCGCACCTGCCCCCGGCGTACCCGCTAAACCAGCTGCGGAGGTAAAACCTGCTGCTGCAGACACAAAACCGGCCGCCAAAGGCAAGCCCAGCGTCGAGGGTAAGTCTGGCAACAGCAAAGCAGCTGCCGCTGTGGCCCCGCTGGTCGGCCCTGACCCTTGCCTGGCCGGTGTGGACGATGCCGCGCCGCGCGGTGGCACTCGACCTTCGGCCGCGCCCGGCCGCAAGCCCGTCTCTCAATCGAGTCCAGAGGCCCTGAGGACATTGGCGCCAGCCTGAATTTTCAAGCCCTAACCGGGAATATCGACCATGCAAATAGCCGAAGTATCTATACGCCGTCCGGTCTTTGCGACCGTGCTGTCACTGCTGATTGTGCTCATTGGTGCTGTCAGTTTTAACCGGCTCACCGTGCGTGAGTACCCGAAGATTGACGAGCCGGTGGTCACCGTCAGCGTGCGTTATCTGGGCGCTTCTGCTGAAGTGATTGAGTCGCAAGTGACCAAACCCCTGGAAGACTCGATTGCAGGTATTGACGGTGTGGATGTGATCACCTCTATCAGTCGCGCCGACCAGGGACAGATCAGTGTGCGTTTCCGGCTTGAAAAAGACGCCGATTCGGCCGCCGCTGAAGTGCGTGACCGCACCTCCCGCGTTCGCAATCGCCTGCCGCAGGCCATTGAAGAGCCGGTGATCGCCAAGGTCGAGGCTGACGCCTTTCCTGTGATTCAGCTGGCCTTTTCAAGTGAATCGCTAACGCCGCTGCAAATCAATGACCTGGTCAACCGCATCGTCAAGCCGCGTTTGCAGACCGTCAGCGGCGTGGCGGATGTGCGTATTTTCGGCGAGCGAAAGTACGCCATGCGGGTCTGGCTGGACACCGACCGACTGGCCGGCTACAAGCTGACCACGCAGGACGTTGAAGACGCTATCCGGCGCAGCAACCTGGAGTTGCCGGCAGGCCGTATTGAGTCGCAGCAGCGCGAATTCAGTGTGACCTCGCAGACCAACTTGATCCGGCCCGGCCAGTTTGCCGATATCGTTGTCAAGACCGTCAATGGGTTTCCGGTCAAGATCCGTGACGTGGCCCGGGTTCAGGAGGGTCCCGCCGACGAGCGTACCGCCGTTCGTTTGAACGGCCGTTCAGCCGTGGCAGTGGGCGTGATTCGGCAGGCCACAGCCAACCCGCTGGACTTGTCGCGGGGTGTGCGCGAGGCCATCCCCAAGCTCAAAGCTGATTTGCCCGGCGACATGATGATTGACGTGGCCAATGACAACTCGGCCTTCATTGACCGCTCCATCAAAAATGTTTACGTCACGATTCTGGAGGCTGTGCTGTTGGTGGCCCTGGTCATCTTCGTGTTTTTGCGCACCCTGCGTGCATCCATTATTCCGATCATCACCATTCCGGTCAGTCTGGTGGGCACTTTTGCGCTGATGTCGCTGGCCGGGTTTTCCATCAACACGCTCACTTTGCTGGCCCTGGTGCTGGCCATCGGCCTGGTGGTGGATGATGCGATCGTCATGCTGGAAAATATTTTCCGCCACATTGAAGAAGGCTTGGACCCGTTTTCTGCCGGTATCAAGGGTGCCCGTGAAATCGGGTTTGCGATTGTCACCATGACGGCGACCTTGGTGGCCGTTTATGCGCCGCTGGCCTTCACGCCCGGGCGCACCGGCCGCTTGTTCATTGAATTTGCTTTGGCCCTGGCTGGCGCGGTGGTGGTGTCTGGCTTTGTCGCTTTGACGCTGACACCCATGATGTGCACCAAGTTTTTGCGCCACAACCCCAAACCCAACTTGTTTGACCGCTCAATGGAGCGCTTGCTGACATCGGTTTCCGACGGCTATGGAAATATGTTGCGCTGGATTGTCACGCGACGCTATCAGCCCGGCCGGCACGCTGGATTTGCCGGCATGCTCACATCTTGGGTGTTGCAAGCGCGCTGGCTGGTGCTGATCGGCATGGGCCTGATTGCCGTGGCGATCGCCATGATTGCGCCCACCATAAAGCAAGAGTTGTCGCCCATGGAAGACCGGGGCGTGATCCTGGCAAACATTAATTCGCCTGACGGATCCACCCTGGCTTACACCGATCGCTATGCGCGGGCCATGGAGAAAATGGGGCAACCTTTTAAGGAGTTTGACCGGATTTTTGTCAGCGCCGGCAACCCTACGGTTGCACAGGCCACGATGATTTACCGCACCGTGGATTGGGAAGACCGCAAGCGCACCACCATGGAGATGGCGCGCGAGTTGCAGCCTAAATTTGCTTCACTGGCGGGCATCACTGCTTTTCCGATCACACCGCCTTCTTTGGGCCAGGGTTTTCGCGAACGGCCTATCAATTTCGTGATCCAGACTTCTGACAGTTACCAGAACCTCAACTCCGCTGTGCGCCAGATGCTGGACGAAATTGCTAAAAATCCGGGTATCGTTTCGCCGGACGTCGATCTGCGCTTGAACAAGCCAGAGCTGCGCATTGACATCGATCGCGCCAAAGCTGCTGAACTGGGCGTTAACGTCGATGTGGTGGCCAGGGCCATTGAAACATTGCTGGGCGGGCGTAACGTGACACGTTACAAGCGGGACGCTGAACAGTTTGATGTGATCGTGCAGACACAGGCCAGCAACCGCAACACCCCCGACGACATTGACCGTATTTATGTGCGTGGGCGCAATGACGCCATGATCCCGCTGGGCGCCCTTGTCAAGGTTCGCGAAACCGTTTCACCACGCGAGCTCAATCACTTCGGCCAGCGCCGTTCTGCCACCATCACGGCGAATCTCTCAGGCGATTATTCTTTGGGCGAAGCGCTTAAGTTTTTAGATCAGACAGCTGCCAAGGTGCTCAAAAGCGGCTACACCACCGAGCTCAACGGTACGTCGCGCGAGTTCAAAAAATCCCAAGGCGCTTTGATCATTGTTTTTGGTCTGGCGCTGGTGTTTATTTTCCTGGTGCTCGCAGCCCAGTTTGAGAGCTTCATTGACCCGCTGGTGATCATGTTGTCGGTGCCGCTGTCCATGATCGGTGCCTTGATTGCGCTCAAGTGGAGTGGCGGCTCGCTCAATGTGTATTCGCAGATCGGCCTGATCACGCTGGTCGGACTGATCACCAAGCACGGCATCTTGATTGTCGAGTTCACCAATCAGCTACGCGGGCAGGGCATGACCATGATCGATGCTGTCGTCAAAGCGGCTTCTCAGCGCCTTCGTCCCATCATGATGACCACCGGTGCCATGGTGTTGGGGGCCTTGCCGCTGGCGCTGGCCACGGGTGCCGGGGCTGAATCCCGTATGCAAATCGGCTGGGTGATTGTGGGTGGCATGTCGCTGGGCACTGTGCTGACCGTGTTTGTGGTGCCCACCATGTACACCTTGTTTGCCCGCAAGAAAGTACCGGGAGCCAGTAAGCGCGAGGCCCATGAGGGCCCGGTTGCCGGCGAGCATGGCCACGGCATCGCGCCGGAGATCATCGCCAAGTAAAGACGGTCTGTGTGTGAGCTGGCGGCGCTTAAATGGCGCCGTCAAACATCATCACGTCAACCAGATCGCCCGCTGCCACATGGCCTTGCCCGTGGTGAAGAACGATCAGGCCATTGGCTTCGGTCATGGAGCTGAGCACGCCGGAGCCCTGGTTGCCGGTCGTCCTGACCTGCAAGGATCCGTCGGCAGCACTTGAGACCCAGCCGCGCTGGTACTCGGTTCTACCGGTTTTTTTGCGCAGCGCTTCCTGACTGTGGGCCTTCAGAAGCGGGGCGGCCTTGTCGGTGCAGCCCATCATTTGCAACAGCGCAGGCCGAACAAAAGCCAAAAATGTGACCATCACCGCCACCGGGTTGCCGGGAAGGCCAAAGAGCACCGCGCCAAGCTCTGCACCCGGACTGGCCGCGATACGCCCCACCGCCATGGGCCGGCCCGGCCGCATCGCAATGCGCCAGAAAGCCACATCACCCAGCTTTTTCATCATGGCTTTGGTGTAGTCAGCCTCGCCAACGCTCACGCCACCACTGGTGATGATGGCGTCGGCCTGCGCAGCCGCCCGGCGAAATGCCGCTTCGAGCTCGCCGGGGTTGTCTTTGACGACGCCCATGTCAATCACTTCACAGCCTAAGCGCCGTAGCAAACCAAAGACGGTGTAACGGTTACTGTCGTAGATGGCGCCCTCACGGGGAGCTTGACCGAGCGAGAGTATTTCGTCACCGGTTGAAAAGTAGGCTACGCGCAGCGTTCTAAAGCATGGCAGGGTGGCCAAGCCCAGGGATGCAGCCAGACCCAGCCGGGCCGGTGTGATCATTTGGCCGCGCCTGAGGGCGGGGTGGCCCAGGGCCACATCTTCACCGCGCAAGCGCCTGTTGTCGCCGGCTGCCAGAAGACCCGGGGCCATCACAATGTGCTCGATATTGCCATCGGCAAAGCTGACCATTTCTTGCGGAACCACGGTGTCAAAGTCAGCCGGCATGATGGCGCCGGTCATGATCTTGACGCACTCGCCGATGCCGGCCTTGCCTGCCCAGGCTTTGCCCGCAAACGCTGTACCCACCACCCGCAGCTGCAGTGCTTTGCCGGGTTTTAGTTGGCGGCCGTCAAAGGCATAGCCGTCCATGGCCGAGTTGTCATGGGGTGGCACATTCAGCGGAGATATCACGTCATGGGCCAGCACCTTGCCAAGAGCCTCGAACAAGGCAAGCGATTGTGATTCGCGCACCGGCGTGACCAGGCGCGCTAAAAAATCGAGCACACCCTCAGCCGGCAGGGCTTGCGGGTCATAGCCTTGCAGTTCAGCGGCGATCTGGGCAATGGTTTTCATGGCTTGGCTGTGCAGTTGGCGCTTGGACCTTAGCGCTTTTCCAGCTGATGCAGCTCGGCCAGCGTATTGGCATTGAAAAATGCCTTCGGGTCATCGCCTGGCAGGTCAAAGGGCACCAGCGTGGTCTTGTGAAGGGCTGTCCACGCGTCGATTTTACGGCCGCCACCATGTGTGAAACGGACCACGCTCTCCAACATGACTGAACGCATCAGGCAAAACACCGGCTGGGCGCGCAACTGCCCGTCTTCTTCACGGGCGGCGGCCATGGCGATCTCGGCGTCTTCTGTTTCCAGTGCTGAGACCAGCCGGGCCACCAGGTCGAGCGGGAACAAGGGCGTGTCGCAGGGCACGGTCACCACAAACGCGGTTTCGGCCCGCTCCAGACCGGTCAGAAAACCGGCCAGCGGCCCGGCAAAGTCGCCCAGGCTGGCGGCATCCGGCCAGACCGG
>CANNNH010000008.1 GCA_947505915.1 Comamonadaceae bacterium | reverse complement strand
TGCCGCAAAAACTGCACCTGAGCCCGGCGCTCAGCGTGCATGACAACCTGTCGCTGGCGCAGTGGGCCGCAGGCCAGCCTGAAGACGCCGGCCGCATTGCCGGTGCGCTGGCGGCGCTGGACGTGGCCGAGCTGGCGCGCCGCAAGCCGGCGCAGTTGTCGGGGGGCCAGGCACAGCGCGTGGCGCTGGCGCGGGCGGTGCTGCTTCAGCCGCAGGTGATCTTGGCTGACGAGCCCACGGCCAGCCTGGACGACGCTGCCGCCGCGCAGGCCGCGCAGTTGCTGGCGCAGGTCGCCGCTAAGCAGGGCGCCACGCTGGTGGTGGCCAGTCATGATGCGCGGCTGCTGCAGTTTTTCACGCAGGCCGGCCCGGTCAGTGTGCTGAACCTGGCGCTGCCCCAGAGAGCCGGAGTGGCCGCATGAAGACACTGCGCTGGGCCTGGCAGTTTTTGTGGTCCAGACCGTTGGCAGCGGCGCTTAACTTGCTGCTGCTGTCGCTGGGGCTGGCGTCCATCACGCTGGTGCTGCTGGTCAACCATCAAATTCAGCAGGCCTTTGCGCGGGACCTGGCCGGCATTGACGTGGTGGTGGGCGCTAAGGGCAGCCCGCTGCAACTGATTTTGTCTGGCGTGTTTCAGATCGACACGCCCACCGGCAATGTGCCGCTGGCTGACGTGCAGGCGCTGCAAGCCAACCCGCAGGTGGCCAAGCTGATACCAATCAGCATGGGCGACAGTTTCAAGGGCTACCGCATCATTGGCACCACGCCGGATTACCTGAGCCACTACGCCGGGGTGATGGCCAGCGGTGCGCTGTGGCAGACGCCCATGCAGGCGGTGCTGGGCGCCAGAGTGGCGCGCGACACGGGCTTGCGCGTGGGTGACAGTTTTGCGGGCAGCCACGGCCTGGGCGGCGGCGGTCATGCCCACGGCCAGACGCCTTACACCGTGACGGGCGTGCTGGCCCCCAGTGGCTTGGTGATGGACCGTTTGATTTTGACGCCGACAGAGTCGGTCTGGCGCGTGCACGAGAAAGACACTGCGCTGGACGCCGCAGACCAGAAGATTCTGGAAGAAGAGCGCGAGGTCACACTGGCGTTGATTCAGTACCGCAGCCCGCTGGCGGCGGTGACTTTTCCGCGCTTTATCAACACCACCACCGACATGCAGGCGGCAGCACCAGCTGTCGAAATATCTCGCCTGCTCGGGCTGATCGGCATTGGTGCCGATGTGCTGCGGGCCTTTGCCGCCGTGTTGTTGCTGACGGCCGGGGTGAGTGTTTTCATTGCGCTCTGGAGCGCTGTGCGCGAACGCCGCGCCGACCTGGCTTTGCTGCGCATGCTGGGCGCGGCGCCGCGCCAGCTGGCGGCTCTGCTATGGTGTGAGGCTTTATGGCTGGCCTTGCTGGCCATGCTGCTGGGCCTGGCCCTGGGGCAGGGCGTGGCGGCTTTGCTGGCCGTGGCGCTGGATGTAGACAAGTCGATCTCGCTGGCCGCGCTGAACTGGCCGGTGGCGTTGCTGGCGGTACCGGCGCTGGCGCTGGGAGTGGCCGTGGCTTCGGCCCTGTTGCCCACCTGGGAGGCGTATCGGGTCAGTGTTTTGGAACTACTTCAATCGAGGTGAATTGATGATACATTTTTCTGTGAAACCAGTGCCGGCTGTGGCCTTGGACTCGGGGATGGATTCCTGCCCCCGATCAGGTCGAGGGCAGGCTCTGCGCAGGAATGACGGATTGGTTTCGTCATCCTCGCGTTTTTCGTCATCCTCGCGAAAGCGGGGATCCATCTTCTACGGCCTTGCCATCCTGGCGCTCAGCGCCGTGTTGTCTGTGGCGCATGCCCAGCACAGCGACAAAGAAGTTAAAGAAGATATACAGCGCCACCGCGCCATGGCCGTAGCCCACGAGGCGGCTGCCAAATGCCTGGAGTCGGGCCAAAAACCAGATGTTTGCACCAAGCAGTTGCAGGCCGCTTGCAAAGGCTTGGCCGTTGGCAAATACTGCGGTATGAAGCACGCGCACTGAAGCGCGCTTGAATCAAGCCAAACAAGGAATCCAACGCATGAACCCGACCCACTCGCGTTTCGCTGTTTCAAAGCTGGCCGAACGGCCGCTGGTGCGCGCCCTGGCTGTACTGGGGCTGGCGGCCTGTCTGTCGGCACCCGTGGTGGCCCAGACGGCGCCCATGTTGCCGGGCAGCATTGATTTGCCGGCCGGCAAGGGCGCTGGCGTGCACGGGGCCAACAGCCCGATTGCGCCGCTGGTGCCACGCGCCGACGTGTTGCCCTGGTCGGTGCTGGCCGATGTGAAAACCCAGGTGGTGAAAAAGCGCAGCCTGCCGCTGTTCACTGCCAGCCAGTTGGGGCTGAACGACAAGACACAGCGGCTTCAGGGTTTCATGATGCCGGTCGAACCCGGCGAAAAGCACACCCGCATGTTGCTCTCTGCGGTGCCTTTGAGCTGCAATTTTTGCCTGCCGGGCGGGCCTGAAAGCATGATGGAAGTGCGCCTGAAAACGCCCGTCAAGTACAGCCAGGACGCGGTGGTGGTGGAGGGCCGCTTGATGGTGCTCAAAGACGACCCCTATGGCCTGTATTACCGTCTGGTGGACGCCGTCACGGTGAAGTGAGGCCGGCCCCCGGTCTGGAACTTAGCCCTGCGGCTATTCCTTACCCTTATTGCCCTGAATTTTGTGCCACAGGGCCAGCTCCGTGTCTGTGAGCCGGTCGCTGCTGCGGGCCAGTTCTTCGAACTTCTGAGCGTCGGTCAATATACCTAACTGGCGGATCTGGCTGAGCAAGGACTTATAGTGCTCCAGGGCGTGCTCTGATTTGCCGGCAATTTTATGCAGGGGCAGCCCGGAGACATCTTCCATGAGCTCACGTTCGCGCCTGGCTTTTTCTATCAGTTGGTCAACATCTTGCTGCGACAGGTGCAGTCGCTTGGCCTCGGCTTGCACCTGCTCAATTTCTTGTTCGCTCAGCCGGCCGTCTTCCAGCATTTCATAGAGCTCGTTGCGCAGGTTCTCGCGCTCAATGCGCAGCTGGTCGGTGAAGGCCGATGACAAGAGCGCCGCTGGAATGGCAAAGATACCGATGCCCATGAGGGCCAGGATGATGGTCATCATCCGGCCCATGGGGGTGACCGGTGAAATGTCGCCATAACCGACCGAGGCCAGCGTGATCACCGCCCAGTAAATGGACTGCGGAATGTTTTCAAACTTTTCGGGTTGGGCTTGGTGCTCAAACAAGTAGCCCAGGGTGGCCGTCAGCACCACCATCAAGAGCATGATGAAGATGGAAGCGCTCATCACCGGCCACTCGCGGGCCAGCACTTTGGTCAGTGTGGCGGTGGCGCCGGTGTAGCGGGTGAGTTTGAGCAGGCGTATCAGCCGGAACACCCGCAAAAAGCGCAGGTCAAACAGGTGGTGCAAAAAGGCTTCCAGGAAAAACGGCAAGATGGCCAGCAGGTCCACCAGCAAAGAGGGCGACTTGGCATGTCGCCACCGGCCGCTCATGGCTTTTTGAAAGCCGGGCTGCTCGACACAGCAGTAAAGGCGGGTGCAGTATTCAAGCGAAAAAATCGCCACCATCACAGTGTCCAATACGATGAACTCCAAGTGCATCACGTGGTCGATGCTCTGCACGGACTCAATGACGATACCGATCACCGAAATCAGCACACAGACCATGATGAAGGTGTCAAATATGTGGTGCAGGTTCCCGCCGAACTCGCTGGGGTAGACCAGGGCATGGATTTTTTGGCGGAAGCTGCGGCCCTGGTTCAGGCGTTTGAACTCCTGCCAGGCAGGGATGAGCACGCGAAACAGTTTGAGAATCCGCAGCAAGCGCAAAAACCGCAGCGCACGCAAGTCCACCGGAACGAAGGCTTGCAGGTAAAAAGGCGCAATGGCCAGCAGGTCAATGAGGCCAAAGGGGCTGCGCATGAAGCGCAGGCGCGGTGAGCCGCGGTTTTTGAACTCCGGGTCTTCAGGGGCCAGGTAAAGGCGCAGCAGGTATTCGGCGCTGAAGACGGCGACGGAGGCAACATCAAACAGGTGAAACCAGCTCTGGTAAGGCAGGTAGACCGCCGGTATGTGCTCGAACAGCAAAGCCAGCAGGTTGGCCACAATCAGCAAGGCGATCCAACGGTCTAGGCTCTGCTGGTAGTTGCCGGCGATCTTGGTGTCTAGCAACCAGGCGTACAGCCATTGGCGCATTGGCAGATCTGAGGGGATGCTGGCACTGGGCGCTTCCATAGAAACGAGCTGTGGTTTGGGTTGGTGGGGCTTCAAAAAGTCACCTCTGTGGAGATGCCTGCGTAGCCGCCATGGTCGCAGGCGCTCAAGCGCAGCTGCATTTTTTTGTTAATTGGGTCGTCCCCGCCCAAGGGCGAGGGGTAAAACGCTTGGGCAGCGCCCGGTTGCCCGGGCGTGAGTTTTTCAATGACCAGCGCGCCGGCCAGGGCTGCGCTGCCCGGCTCGCATCGGGCCACAAAAAACGGGGTTTTCTGGGTAAAGGGGTTGCGCAGCCCGGCCAGGGGGCCGCCGTCTGCCAGCAAGCGGGGCAGGCAGGCAGCCCAGGTGTTACCGGCGTTGGCATCGCCGCCGGCGCACTGCGCAGGCTCAAATCCGCTGTCAAATCTGTGGCTGCCGGCTTGCGCCAGCCATTGCACCAAGTCGGCGGTGTTTTGTTTGCTGATTTCGTTCTTCAGGCCGACGTTGTACATCATGCGGCCGATGGCCACCACACCCAGTAGCACCAGCACTAAAAAGAGCATGAACAGCTTGTCCGCGCGGGTGGGGCCGGGCGATGGCAGCAAAGGCATTGTGTCTGTGGACATAGTGCTGATGACCTTGGCGTTGTGTTTCCGTGGCAAGCCGAATGTAGGGGGAGGGTAACAGAGCTCAGGAGCCGCTGGGGTCGATGGAGGCGCTCCAGCGGCTGTCCCAGCCTTTGTCGATGCTGCGGCGCTCGCGCTTGGTGGGGCGGCCGTGTTCTATGCTGGCGGCCGGCTCACTGTTCAGCTTGCGGTGGTCGGCGGCCAGCAGGCGCTTTTCAATGCTGTCGGCGCTTTCTTCATACAGCGCTTGCGCCACCGGGGCGGCGCCGCGCTGCATGCTCAAGCCTTTAACAAACACCTCGCGCAGCACAGGGCCCTGGCGCAGCGTCAGTTTGTCGCCGGGCTTGATGTCGTGCGCCGGCTTGACGGCATGGCCATTGAGTTGGATGCGGCCTTTGTCGAGTTCTTGCGCCGCCAGCGAGCGGGTTTTATAAAAACGGGCGGCCCACAGCCATTTGTCGATGCGCATGCTGCGTGTTGCGCCTAGGCCGTAGCCACTCGTTTTTGTTGCCAGCGGCGCACCAGCGGCGGGGCAATCAACAAAATCACCGAGATGGCCATCAGGCTGGCCGATAGCGGCCGGGTGACAAAGGTGGACCATTCGCCCATGCTGATGGTCAGGGCCTGGCGCATGGATTGTTCTGCCATGGGCGCCAGAATCAGGCCGACGATCAGCGGCGCGGCCGGGAAGTCAAAGCGCCGCATGGCAAAGCCGATCAGGCCGAAGACGTACAGCAAGCCGACGTTGAACACCGAGTTGCCCGCGCCGTAGACGCCGGCCGTTGAGATGATGATGATGCCGGCGTACAGCCAGGGTGGCGGAATTTTCAGCAGCTTGACCCACAGGCCGACCAGCGGCAAGTTGAGCACCAGCAAAATAACGTTGCCGATGTACAGGCTGGCAATCAGGGTCCAGACCAGGGAGCCTTGTTGGCTGAACAGGGTGGGGCCGGTTTGGATGCCGTAGCCCTGAAAGGCCGACAGCATGATGGCGGCTGTGGCAGAAGTGGGTATGCCCAGTGTGAGCAGCGGCATCAGCACACCGGCGGCGGCGGCGTTGTTGGCGGCTTCGGGGCCGGCCACGCCTTCGATGGCGCCGTGGCCGAATTCTTCGGGGTGCTTGCTGAGTTTTTTCTCGGTGTAGTAAGACAGCAGGGTGGGCAGCTCAGCGCCGCCTGCGGGCATGGCGCCAATGGGAAAGCCAAACATAGCGCCGCGCAGCCAGGCTTTCCAGGAGCGGCTCCAGTCCTGAGCGCTGAGCCACAGGCTGCCGGTGACCTTCATGACTTCGCCGGCCTTGGTTTCTTTGCCCTGCCAGGCCAGGTAAAGCGCTTCGCCTACGGCAAACAGACCGACGGCGGCAATGGTGACTTCGATGCCGTCGAGCAGCTCGGTCTGCCCAAAGGTAAAGCGGGGCTGGCCGGTTTGCAAATCCAGGCCGACCAGGCCAAACAGCAAGCCGGCTGTCAGGCTGGCAATGCCGCGCAGCACCGAGTTGCCCAGCACGGCGGACACGGCCACCAGAGACAAAATCATCAGGCTGAAGTACTCGGCCGGGCCAAAGGCCAGCGCTGCCTCCACCACCAGGGGAGCAAAAAATGTCAGTGCCAGCGTGCCGATGGTGCCGGCTACAAAGCTGCCGATGGCGGCAGTCGCCAGGGCCGGGCCGGCGCGTCCGCGGCGGGCCATTTTGTTGCCCTCCAGCGCTGTCACCACCGAAGCAGATTCGCCCGGTGTGTTGAGCAAGATGGAGGTGGTGGAGCCGCCATAGGCCGCGCCGTAGTAGATGCCGGCAAACATGACAAACATGCCGGTGGCCGGCACGTGGTAGGTGAGCGGTAGCAGCAGGGCAATGGTCAGGGCCGGACCGATGCCGGGCAGCACGCCGACCAGAGTGCCGACGAAGCAACCGATGAAGCCGTACATCAGCGTCATGGGCTGCAAGGCGTTGGCAAAGCCGCCCATCAAGGAGTCAAAGGCATTCATGGGGAAACTTTCAGACAGCCTGTCACAAAGGCCAGGCCACTGCGGGCCCGAGCCCGACGCCCAACACCTGGGCAAATAAAATCCAGAAGAGCAGGGCAATCGTGCCGCACACCAAAGCTGAGCGCCAGCCCAGCGGTTCGTCAAAAGCGCGCGCTACCCCCATGCCGCACAAGGTGGCCGGGATGACAAAGCCCAAAGGCACGGCCAGCAGCACGAAGGCAGCGCCGCCGCCCAGCAGCATGAGCATGCGCCGGTTGGCGCCTGGCAGGGGCTGCCCGTCGTCGCCCAGCACGGCATCGAGCTGACGGCCGCGCCAGGCGCTCAGGCCATACAGCAGCGCAATCACCAGCAACAGGCCCACCACCACCGCAGGGGTGAGGATGGGCCCCACGGGCATCTGAATAGGCGACTCGGGGATCAGCGTCACCTGCCAGGCCCCGACCAGCCCCAGCGCTAAAAGGCACAGGGCAAGTCGAAAAGGCGTCATGCCAGACCCAGGTCTTTCAGCACGCCTTCGGTGTCGGCGATGTCTTTGTTGATTTCGCGCTCGAAAGGCAGGTCAGCAAGGTACACGCCGGTCCACTTGCGGGTGACCAGCTCTTGTTGCCAGGCGGTGGATTGGTTCAACTTGCTCATCAACTCGACCAGCTTGTCGCGCTGGGCCGTGGTCACGCCGGGGGCGGCAAACACGCCGCGCCAGTTGGCCACCGCCACGTTCAGGCCGAGTTCGCGCATGGTGGGCACATTCACACCGGGTATGCGGATGTTGCCGGAGACGGCCAGCGGAATCATGCGGCCGGCCTTGATCTGGTCTTCAAATTCAGAGTAACCCGATACGCCGGCAGTGACCTGGTTGCCCAAAATAGCGGCGTTGGCCGGACCGCCGCCTGCAAAGGCAACGTAGGCGGCTTCACGCGGGTTGCGGCCCAGTTCTTTGATCATCAGGCCCAGCACGATGTGGTCAGTGCCGCCAGCGCTGCCGCCGGCCACGGACACGGCCTTGGGGTTGGCCTTGAGAGCGGCCACCAGTTCGTTCCAGGTTTTGATTTTGCCGCCGGCGGGCACCACGATCACGCTGGACTCTTCGGTCAAGCGGGCCACGGGCACGACATTGCGCATGGTGACCGGGCTTTTGTTGGTGATGCCTGCGCCCACCATCACCGAGCCGCCGACCATCAGGCTGTTGCCCTGACCTTTGCGCTGGTTCACAAAGCGTGGCAGGCCGATCATGCCGCCGGCGCCGCCTACGTTTTCAAATTGGAAGTTGCCGACCAGGCCGCTGGCCTTGGCTGCGCGCTCAATCGAGCGGGCTGTGCCGTCCCAGCCGCCGCCGGGGGCTGCAGGTACAAACATGTTGATGGTGTCAAACAATGGCTTGGCTTGAGCCCATGCCGGCAGTGCCAGGCCGGCGCCCAATGCGCCGCCCATGGACAAGAAATCGCGTTTGGAAATGGTCATGTTTGTCTCCTGAGTGAAAATGATCGTTGGTGGGCTTGGGGCATGTTGCGCCAAGACCTGAGCAGTTTGCTTTAAATATGGCGGCCAAGCTGTCAAACGCCTTTCAATTTGATTCAGTGATAACCCCTAGTGCCCCCGTTTTATTGGTAGAAGACACGCCCGAGCTCTCGCTCTGGCTGGGCACCGCTTTGCGCCAGCTGGGTTTGCAGGTGGCGTTTGCGCCAGACGGCGAGTCGGCCGATGCCCAGTTGCAGGCGGGCCACCGTTTTAAGTTGGTGTTGTTGGACTTGAACCTGCCGGGGCGCGATGGTCTGTCGGTGCTGCAGGCGCTGCGCCAGCGGGCCGATGCGGTGCCGGTGATGATTTTGACCGCACGTGCCAGCGTGGCCGACCGGGTGCTGGGTTTGAACGTGGGCGCCGACGACTACCTGCCCAAACCCTTCGAGCTCAGTGAGTTTGAAGCGCGTGTGCAGGCTTTGCTGCGCCGGCCCCGGCAAATGCAGTGGACGCAGTGGGGCGTTGGCCCGCTGCTGTGGGATGGGGATGACCAGCACTTTTTGTTGCATGAACAGCCGCTGGCATTGACCCCGCGTGAGACCGCGGCGCTAAAAACGCTGCTGGAGTCTGCCCATCGCGTGGTGAGCAAAGAGCAGTTGCATGCTCGGGTGTTTTCAGACGCGCCGGCCGAGTTGGACGCGGTGGAGGTGTTGATCTACCGCTTGCGCAAAAAAATCGAAACCCCTTTGCCGCCGACCGGCGCTGCGCCGGCCCGGCGCCTGCGCATCAACACCTTGCGCGGTCTGGGTTACATGCTCAGCGACAAAGACACGGCATGAGCGTCATCACCAGGCCGGGCCCGCCATGAACTCTTTGCGCCAGCGCTTGCTGCTGCTGATTTTGCTGCCTTTGTTTCTGCTCATCGGGGTGGGTGCTTATGTGTCCTACGGGCGCGCTGTGGAGTCGGCCAACCAGGCTTATGACCGCTCTTTGTACCTGGCAGCGCGAACGCTGGCCGAAGAAATACGCCTGGAAAACCAGACCTTGCGCGTGGACGTGCTGCGGGCGGCGGGTTACTTGTTTGAAAACCACATCGGCTCGCGCCTGTTTTACAAAATTGAAGACGAAGCTGGCCTCACCTTGGCTGGTGACTCGGAACTGCCTTCGCCGGCGGCGCTGTCGCAAGAGGTGCAGTTCTTTTCGCTGGTGAGTTTTGAAGACGCTTTGCTCCGCGGCCAACCGGTGCGCCTGACCAGCTTGCGCCACGTGCTGGTGGACAGCCCCGGCACACCCGGGCAGGCGCCGGGCACCAAGCTGATCACGGTGCGGGTGGCCGAGACCCTGGAGGCTCGGCAGTTGCTGACCCAGCACATCTTGCGTGACACGCTGGCGATTCAGGGTTTGCTGCTGCTGGTGACCATGGGCCTGGTGGGTTGGGGTATTCATGTGGCGATGCGGCCGCTGGAGGCTTTTCGGCTGCAACTGGCCGCGCGTGATGAGTCAGACGATTCGGCGATCGCGCCGGCCTACAACACGCGTGAGCTGCAACCCTTGATTGACACGCTCAACAGCTATGTGCAGCGGCTGGGCCGTTTGATTGACATCCGCAAACGCTTTTTAGACAACGCTGCGCACCAGTTGCGCACGCCGCTGACTGTGCTCAAAACGCAGCTGGCACTGGCCGAGCGCCAGATTCCGGAGCAGCAAGCTAAGGCGGCGGTGCTTGCGGCTGTGCACACCACCGACAAGGCGGTGCACCTGACAGAGCAACTGCTGGCGCTCACCCGGGCCGAACACGCCCCCGATATGGAGGTGCCGCAAAAGGTGGCGCTGGTAGCGCTGGCGCGCGAGGTAACGCAGTCCATGTGGCACCAGGCGCAGACCCATCAGCATGACCTGGGTTTTGAAACCACCGTTGCTGTGAGCCAGGTGCTGGGCATGCCCTTGCTGGTGCAGGAGGCCCTGCGCAACCTGGTGGACAACGCGCTGGTGCATGCCGGCGGCGGCGTGGCGGTGACGGTGCGGGTGGGCGCGGGCTGGCTGGAAGTTGAGGACGCGGGTGTCGGCATTGCTGCGCGCCACCAGCCTCATGTGTTTGAGCGCTTTTACCGCGCCGACGCGGCCGCCTTGCGCGGCAGCGGCCTGGGTTTGGCCATCGTGCAGGAAATCGCCCGCCAGCACGGTGCAGCTCTGTCCTTGACCAGTCCCTGTGCCAACGGGCGCGGCACACGCATTCGGTTGCAGTGGCCGCCGGCCGGTATGGTTTAGTTGGCTGCGCCTTGGGCCAGTGCGTTGGCCCGGCTTTGCTCCAGCGCTGGGGCATCCGGCGCCGCCTGGCTGGGCCAGCCGCTGAGATGCTGCTCGCAAATACTGGCCAGGCCTAGCGCCCACTCGGGGCTGTCGTTCAGGCAGGCGATGTAGTGAAAACTCTCGCCGCCGGCGTGCATAAAGGCTTCGCGGGCTTCGTCGTTAATTTCTTCCAGCGTTTCCAGGCAGTCGCCGGTAAATCCCGGGCAAATAACGTCGACCTTTTTGACACCGGCCCCGGCCATGCTCACCAGCGTGGGTTCGGTGTAGGGCTGCAGCCATTTGGCTTTGCCGAAGCGGGACTGAAACGTCACCGTGTAGCGGTCTTTGGTCAGCCCCAGTGATTCGGCCAACAGGCGGGCGGTTTTGTAGCACTCGCAGTGGTAGGGGTCACCCAGCTCCAGCGTACGCTGGGGCACGCCATGAAAGCTCATCACCAGTTGCTCGGCCTGGCCGTGCAAGTCCCAGTGGGCGCGCACCCGGGTGGCCAGCGCAGAGATGTAGCCGTCGTCGTCGTGGTAATGGTTGATGAAGCGAAATTCGGGCAGGCGCCGGACTTTGGCGGCCCAGGTGTAGACCGCGTCAAACAAGCTGGCAGTGGTGGTGGCGCTGTACTGGGGGTAGGCCGGCACGATGAGCACGCGCGTGATGCCCTGGTCTTTGAAGACCTCGAGCTGGGAAGCGATAGACGGGTTGCCGTAGCGCATGGCGTAGCGTGTGGCCACGTGGTGACCGCGCGATTGCAGGGCTTGGCCGAGCAACTGGGACTGCTTGTCGGTCCAGACTTTCAGGGGCGAGCCTTCGGCCGTCCAGATACTGGCGTACTTGGCGGCTGACTTTTTGGGGCGCAGGCGCAAGATGATGCCGTGCAGGATCAGCCACCAGATGGGGCGGGGAATCTCGACCACGCGCTGGTCGCTTAAAAATTCGGCCAGGTAACGGCGCAGGGCCGGTGCGGTGGGTGCGTCGGGGGTGCCCAGATTGCAATACAGCACGCCGGTACTGGCGCCGCTGGCGGGTACCTTGCCGTGGCTGAATTCGGGTTCTTTGGAAAAGCTCATGTGGGATATTCTCCACTACCTATGTTGAACCTTCGAAAAATCAGTGCCATCACGCTGGACCTGGACGACACCCTCTGGCCCATCTGGCCGACCATTGAGCGCGCCGAACATGCCTTGCAGCACTTCCTGCTGGGGCATGCGCCGCGTGCCAGTGCCCTGTTTGCCGACCCGGCGGCCCGCCTGGCGCTGCGCCATGAGGTGATGGCAGCGCAGCCCGAGCTGCTGCACCAGTTGAGCAACTTGCGGCTGGCACAAATACGCCTGGCCTTGCTGCGTTGCGGCGAAGACAGCGCGCTGGCCGAGCCGGCTTTTGATGTGTTTTTTGACGAACGCAACCGTGTGAAGCTGTTTGACGACGCGTTGCCTGCGTTGGCTTTTTTGTCGGCACGCTTTCCCTTGGTGGCGCTGTCCAACGGCAATGCCGACTTGGCGCGTGTCGGGCTGGCGGGCTACTTCAAGGCCGGTTTGAGCGCGCAGGTGTTCGGCGTGGGCAAGCCGGACCGGCGTATTTTTGAGGCGGCCGCGCAGGCTGCCGGCGTACCCTCCGAAGAGGTGCTGCACATTGGTGACGACGCCGAACTGGACGTGCTGGCCGCGCTGGCTTGCGGCATGCAGACGGCCTGGGTCAACCGCGAAGACAAGCTGTGGCCGCATGCGCAAGAGCCGCATGAAACAGTGCGCAGTTTGGCTGAGTTGACGGCCTTGTTTTAAGCTTGGCCATTTCCCTTAACTTGCAAGAAAGAGACCTTATGAGTTTGAAGATTCACGGTATTGCCGCGTCCCGCGCTTCGCGCCCGCTGTGGGTGGCGCTTGAACTGGGTCTGGCCTTTGAGCATGTGCCCCTGCACTACAAGGACGGCGCGACCCACACGCCCGAGTTTTTGGCGCTAAATCCGAACGGGCATATCCCGGTGTTGCAAGACGAGGGTGTGGTGGTGTGGGAGTCCATGGCCTGCGCCCTGTACCTGGCCGACAACTACAAAGGCCCTGACGGTTTGAACCTGGCCGCCCAAAACAAAGCAGAAAGCGCCGAGATATTGCGCTGGTCTTTCTGGGTTGTCACTGAGTGCGAAAAAGACGCGCTAACCATTTTGATGCACACGCTGGTGATGCCCGCAGACAGGCGCAAGCCCGAGCTGGCGGCAGAGGCGGCGCGCCGTTTGGCCGGGCCGCTGGGCGTGATTGAGCAACACCTGGCTGCCAGCAGCGCAGGCACGGCTTACCTGGCGGGCGAGCGCTTCACCGTGGCCGACATCGCCGTGGCCTCGGTGCTGGCCTGGCTCAAGCCGGCGCCGGAATTGCTGGCAGCTTGCCCGGCCACCGCCGCGTGGCTGGCGCGTTGTATGGACAGACCGGCGCAATTGCAAGTGCGGGCCATGTCCCGCAAGGGCTAGGCTTTGAGCAGCCGGGCAGCGTGCAGGCCCGAGCGCACCGCGCCTTCGAGCGTGGCGGGGTAGGGCCCGGCCACATAGTCGCCGCAGGCCAGCAGGCCGGGCGCAATATTCGCTGCGGGCCGCAGCAAGCCGGGTGTGCAGGCAAAGGTGGCGCGCTTTTCCACAATGGTTTGCACCAGCTCGAGCAGCAGCCCGAGTTGCGCCTGGCCTTGCGCCAGCACCTGCGCGCTGAGCAGCGCAGTGTCGCCCACGCTGGCGCTGACCACAAAGGCCAGCAGACCGGCAGGCCCGCCGAGCTGACCGCGGTCAAACACAAACTGGGCCGGCGCATCAGCACTGCAGTGCAAGGCCAACATGGACTGCGGCAACTTTTTTGCAGAGCTTTCGCCCGAAACCACGCGTGCGTAGACCGTTGCTATGGGCTCGTGTTGCAGGCCGGTGGCTTGGGCGGCCCAGTCGGTGTTGCTGCCGGTGCCTTCTGCCAGCCGTGCTGCCTCTTGCGGCGGGCAGGCCAGCAGCACGGCGTCAAATATTTCTTCTGTGTCGTCAGCGTCTGCGCTGCCCGATGCGCTGAGCTGCCAGCCTGTGGCGCTGCGCGTTAGCGCTTGAACCCGCGCACCCAGACGCGGCGCGGGGCCGCGTGCTGCCAGCCAAGCCAGTGCAGCGTCTGGCAGCAGGGCGCTGAGGTCCAGGCGGGGCAGCAGAAGGTCGGCGCCGCCGGGCTGGCTGAACAGCGCGTCTTTCATCACGCGCAAAAAAACCTGCGCGCAGGCCCGATCTGCCGGGGTGTTGAGCGCGGACACGCACAGCGGCTCAACCAGCCCGCGCATAGCGCGCGCCGACAAGCCCTTGCAGAGCGCAGCCACCGACAGGCTGGGTGCGCACGCAAAGCCGGCGGCGCGCCAGCGCAGCGCCAGCCGCAGCAGCGAAGCTTTGTCGCCCCAGGTCCAGCCGCGTGCCATGGCAATGCCCCAGGCCGCTTGCCAGGCCGCCGGCCAACGCGGCCCGCCGGGCCAGGCTGCCAGCACGGCAGACCGGGGTAATGCCAGGCCTTCGCCGTTGGGAAATTGCAGCCGCAGCGGCAGGCGCAGCAGGCTGCTGCCCGGGTCCACGCCCAAGGTTTGCATGAGGCGCAGGGTCTCGCTGTAAGCGCCTATCAAGATGTGTTGGCCGTTGTCCAGCGCCAGTGGCTGGCCCTTGAAGCTGCTGTCCACGCGCCTGGCCCGCCCGCCCGCCATGCGGGCGCTTTCAAACAGGGTGACGCTGTGGCCCAGCCGTGTGGCTTCGACGGCGGCGGCGCAACCGGCCCAGCCGGCACCGATGACGGCGACTTTCATCTCTAGGGCCTCAGGCGACGCGGCCGAAGGCCTGGGTTTTCCAGGCCAGCCAGAACTTGCGCAGCGGCGTCAGGCTCACGCGTTGGTGCAGCACCTGGTAGCCGTCGGCCTGGATCTCGCGCAGCAAGCTGCGGTAGATGCTGGCCATCATGAGGCCGGGCTTTTGGGCGCGCCAGTCTGAAGCGGGCAAGCCGGCCAGGGCTTCGTCATACAGCGCCAGCGCGCGCCGGGTTTGAAATTCCATCAGCGCGCTGAAGCGGGGGGAGTATTGGCGTTGCAGGATGTCGTGCACCTTGACATCGAACTGTTGCAACTCACTGATGGGCAGGTAGATGCGGCCGCGCAGCGCGTCTTCGCCGACGTCGCGAATGATGTTGGTCAGCTGAAAGGCTTGCCCCAGTTGGTGGGCGTAGGCCGTGGTGGCCGGGTCGGTCTGGCCGAAAATGAGCGCCGCTACTTCGCCCACGATGCCGGCCACCAGGTGGCAGTAGCGGGTCAGGGCGGGGTAGTCGAGGTAGCGGTTTTGCGCCAGGTCCATCTGGCAGCCTTCGATGACGGCCAGCAGGTGCGACGCCGTGATGCCGTAGACAGCTGTCCATGGCATCAGCGCTTGCATCACCGGGTGCGTGGGCTGGCCGGCAAAGGCCTTGCCGACTTCGGTTTGCCACCATGCGAGTTTGGTGCCGGCTACGCCGGGGTCGGTGACTTCATCGACCACGTCATCGATCTCGCGGCAAAACGCATAAAAGGCGGTGATGGCGGCGCGCCTGTCCTTGGGTAAAAACAGAAAGGCGTAATAAAAGCTGCTGCCCGAGGCGGCGGCTTTTTGTTGGACGTACTGTTCGGGATTCATGCGTTGGATTGTCGCCGCAAGTGCGGCCGCATTGGAGGGCGGCGAGGCGGGCTGGCTACATCCAGAGCGTGCGCCAGGCCATGAGCAGCGCATCACTGCGGCCGATGACGGGGCGTTGGCGCAGCGTGGCAAAGTCCAGCTGGGCAATGCGCTCGGCAATGCGCAGACCGCCTTGCACCACCAGGCGCAGTTCCCAGCCGGCGCGCCCTGGCACCGTGTGCACCAACGGCGCGCCTTCGAGCATGAGCCGGCGCGCCCGCTCCACGCAGTCGGCCACCAGCGCTCGGGTGCCCGGCGAGATCGACTGCGCCAGCAGCTCGGCCTCGCTCACTCCGTGCAGCGCTTGCAGTTCGGCCGGCAGGTAAATGCGCCCGCGCGGTATGTCCACGCTCAGGTCTTGCCAGAAATTAATCAATTGCAGCGCCGTGCAGATGCAGTCGCTTTGCCGCAGGGCCGCTTCGCTTGAGACGCCGTAGAGGTGCAGCAGCAGGCGCCCGACCGGGTTGGCCGAGCGGCTGCAGTAGTCCAGCAGTTCTGCCTGGTCGGCGTAGCGGGTCTTGTGCACATCTTGCTCGAAAGCACTGAGCAGGTCGCCCAGCAAAGGCAGGGGCAATTGCCATTGCCTGATTTGCGGGGCCAGCGCGTCAAACACCCTGTGCCAGCGGCCGGAAGTGGCCAGGCCCTGGGCGCAAGCCGCCAAATCGGCCTTGTAGAACGCCAGGTCCTGCGATCGCTGGGCGGGGCTGGCGTCGCCCTCGTCGGCCAGGTCGTCGGCGGTTCTGGCGAAGTTGTAAATGGACATCACGGCCGGCCGCAGATGCGCCGGACACAGCACGGAAGCGACTGGAAAGTTTTCGTAATGCGTTAAAGTATTGCCGTTTATTGAACCTTGGTATTCTTTTTGGCTTGACTGGGTGGTGGGCGGTGCTTCCTTCATGGTCGGATTGTCGCTTGAGACGGCATTCATCTGCTTCTGGTTTAATAACCATTCAGTCATTAATTTAATGGTCTTACGCACGGGCTTTTCAGCCTTGGATTTTGCAGGGAAGTAATTGTCATGAAAAGAATCATCAGTGTTGCCGCCATCGGGTCGGTTTTTTTGCTGGGCTGCTCCAAGCCGGCGGTGGTCGAAGAACCTATCCGGGCTGTGAAAACCATCACGGTGGGCGCGGACTTTTATGCTGCCAACAGTGAATACACCGGCGAGGTGCGGGCGCAGGTTGAGTCACGGCTGGCTTTTCGGGTGGGCGGCAAAATGATTCAGCGCCAGGCCGAGCTGGGGCAGTCGGTCAAGGCCGGTCAGGTGCTGGCCCGGCTGGACCCGCAGGACTACAAACTGGCCGCAGACGCGGCCCGTGCGCAAACCGTCGCCGCGCAGACCAACCGCGACCTGGCAGCGGCAGACTTGGCACGCTACAAAGACTTGCTGGCACAAAACTTCATCAGCCGCGCCGAGTTGGACCGGCGCGATGCCACGCTCAAGTCGGCACAGGCGCAGCTCGAGCAGGCCCAGGCACAACTGGCTTCGCAGTCCAACCAGTCGGGCTATGCGGTGCTGGCGTCTGATGTGGCCGGGGTGGTCACCGCCGTGGAGGCCGAGGCCGGCCAGGTGGTCAGCGCCGGCATGACGGTGTTCAAAATTGCGGCCGATGGCGCACGCGATGTGGTCTTTACGGTGCCTGATTCCCGCCTGGCTGCCATGCGTGTGGGTATGCCGGTGAAGGTGCTGGTGTGGCCGCTGAACACGCCCTTAGAAGGCAAGGTGCGCGAGGTGGCGGCCAGTGCTGACCCGGCCACCCGCACTTACCAAGTGAAGGCCAGCTTGAGCGCCGGCCAGAAGCCGCCCGCCCTGGGCTCTACCGTGACCGTCAGTCTGTCGGGCCAGCCGGCTGAATTGGCACAGGGTCAACCCATCATCAAGCTGCCGATTGCCGCGCTGCGCAAGGAGGGCACCAGCATTTCTGTCTGGGTGCTGGAGCCGGCCAGCATGACGGTGCGGGCGCAGGATGTTCAGGTGGCCAATGCCGACGTCAACATGGCTGTGATCAGTTCCGGGCTGACGCCGGGCATGCAGGTGGTGAGTGCGGGCGTGCATGTGCTCACGCCTGGCCAGAAAGTCAGGTTGTACCAGCCGCCGGCAGCGGCCACGCCGACGGCTGGCATGCCGACGGCTGTTGCGCCTGCAGCCGCTGTGACAACACCTGCTGCGAAGTGAGGCCGGCATGAACGACGAAACGCATCGCGACGCCGCGCCCGCCGCCAAGCCAGAGGCCTCCAGCGGTTTCAACCTGTCCCGTTGGGCGCTGGACCACCGGCCGCTGACGCGCTACCTGTTGGTGGTGCTGATGTTGATGGGGGGCTTCACCTATTTCCAATTGGGTCAGGACGAAGATCCGCCTTTCACCTTCCGGGCCATGGTGGTGCGCACCTTGTGGCCTGGCGCCACCACGCAGCAAATGGCCGAGCAGGTCACGGCCAAGCTGGAGCGCAGCTTGCAAGAGGTGCCTTACGCCGACAAGATCCGCAGCTATTCCAAACCAGGTGAGTCGCAGATCATCATGGAGCTCAAGGACTATTCCAAGCCCAGCGAGGTGGCCAATGTTTGGTACACCGTGCGCAAAAAAATCGGCGACATCCGCCCCACCTTGCCCGCCGGTATTCAGGGCCCGTTTTTCAACGACGAGTTCGGTGATGTCTACGGCATCATTTACGCGCTGGAGTCTGACGGCTTCAATTACGCCGAAGTCAAAGTGATTGCCGACCAGCTGCGTCAGCAGCTGCTGCGGGTGAAAGATGTGGCCAAGGTCGAGATTTTTGGTGCGCAGGACGAAAAAATATTCATCGACATTTCCAAGGCCCAGGTTCAGCTCGGGCTGGACATGAACCAGGTTCTCAACCAACTCGGCCAGCAAAACGCGGTGGAGTTCGCAGGCTCTTTGCAAACGCCTCAAGACGTGCTGCAGATTCGCGTGGGCGGGCAGTTTCAGGCGGTCGAGCAGATCAAGGCCATGCCGGTGCGCGGCGCCTCAGGCAGCCAGACGCGCTTGGGCGAGATTGCCAACGTTTACCGCGGCTACGCCGATCCGCCATCGATCAAGGTGCATCACCAGGGCCGTGAAGTCGTGGCACTGGGTGTCTCTATGGCCAAGGGCGGTGACATCGTCCGCCTGGGCAAAGCACTGACCCAGATGCGCGCAGGCCTGGAAGCCGGTCTGCCGGCGGGTGTCAAGCTGGTGCAGTTGCAAGACCAGCCCAAGGCAGTGACGAGTTCTGTCAATGAGTTCATCAGCGTGTTGATCGAGGCGGTGCTGATTGTGCTGGCAGTGAGTTTCATCAGCCTGGGCCTGCACAAGCGCGACAACGCTGCAGCGCTGCCGCTGTGGAGGCGCTACTACGTTGACATGCGTCCGGGCCTGGTGGTGGGTATCACCATTCCGCTGGTGCTGGCGGTGACTTTTCTGGCGATGGATTACTGGAACATCGGCCTGCACAAAATTTCGCTGGGCTCGCTCATCATTGCGCTGGGTTTGCTGGTGGACGACGCCATCATTGCGGTAGAAATGATGGTGCGCAAAATGGAGGAGGGCTACGACAAGGTTCGCGCGGCCACCTTTGCCTACGAAGTCACGGCCATGCCCATGCTGACGGGCACGCTCATCACGGCGGCCGGCTTTTTGCCAATCGGGCTGGCCAAGTCGGTCACCGGCGAATACACCTACGCCATCTTTGCGGTGACCGTGATTGCGCTGGTGCTCAGTTGGTTTGCTTCCGTATTTTTTGTGCCCTATCTGGGCACCTGGCTGCTCAAGGTCAAGCCGGTGGCTCCGGGCGAGGCGGTGCATGAAGAGCATTTCGACACGCCGTTTTACAACCAGTTCCGGCGCTGCGTGAGCTGGTGCGTCGAGTACCGCTGGACCACCATTGGCGTGACCGTGCTGATTTTTGTGCTGGGCATTGTCGGTATGGGACGGGTGCAGCAGCAGTTTTTCCCGGATTCGAGCCGCCCCGAAATTTTGGTGGAGATCTGGCTGCCCGAAGGTGCCTCTTTCGCGGCCAGCGAGCAAGTTGCCATGCGCTTTGAACAGCGTCTGATGCAAGAGCCTGGCGTGAGCTCTGTGAGCACCTGGGTGGGCTCGGGTGTGCCGCGTTTTTACCTGCCGCTGGACCAGGTTTTTCCGCAAAGCAATGTGTCGCAGCTAATGGTCTTGCCCAAAGACCTGAAAGTGCGTGAGTCGCTGCGCGTCAAGCTACCCGCGATCCTGGCCAGTGAGTTTCCCGAGGTGCGCGGGCGCGTCAAGTTGCTGCCCAACGGGCCGCCGGTGGCTTACCCGGTGCAGTTCCGGGTGGTGGGCGCAGACCCGGTCGTCTTGCGTGAGCGCGCTGACGAAGTCAAGAAGTTGATGCAGGCCAGCAGCAACACCCGGGGCGTGAACGACAACTGGAACGAGTATGTCAAGACCATCCGCCTGGAGGTGGACCAGGCCAAGGCGCGGGCGCTGGGTGTCAGCAGCCAGTCGATCGCGCAAGCTCTGAGCATTGCCCTGACGGGCAGCACGGTGGGCCAGTTACGGGAAGGTGACAAGCTGATTGAGGTGGTGTTGCGCCAGCCCAAGGCCGAGCGCGACGCCATCACCGACTTGTTCAGCGCCTATGTGCCGACAACGTCTGGCCGCTCCATACCGCTGGTGCAAATCGCCAGGCCGGTATTTGCCTGGGAGCCCGGCATCATGTGGCGTCAGAACCGTGACTTTGCCATCACGGTGCAAAGCGACATCGTGGAGGGTTTGCAAGGCGCAACCGTCACCGCCGAACTCATGCCAGCCCTCAAGGCTCTGGAAAAGCAGTGGCTGGCCAAGGGCTTTTCGGGTTACAACATCGACGTCGCCGGCGCAGTAGAGCAAAGCAGCAAGGGCTCCGACTCCATCGTGGCGGGCGTGCCTGTCATGTTGTTCCTGACCTTCACCTTGTTGATGCTGCAACTGCGCAGCTTCAGCCGGTCTTTGCTGGTGTTCATCACCGGCCCGCTGGGCATTGCGGGTGCGGCAGCCGGGCTGCTGATCTTCGGCAAGCCCTTCGGCTTTGTGGCCTTGCTCGGGGTGATTGCCCTGATGGGCATGATTCAGCGCAACTCGGTGATCCTGATCGACCAGATTGAGCAGGAGCGCTTGCGCGGCTTGCCCGCATGGGATGCGATTGTGGAGTCGGCCGTGGGGCGTTTGCGCCCCATTGTGCTGACAGCCGCTGCCGCCGTTCTGGCCATGATTCCGCTGTCGCGCAGCGTTTTCTGGGGACCGATGGCCGTCTGCATCATGGGTGGCCTGGTCGTTGCCACCGTGCTCACCCTGCTGGCCTTGCCGGCCATGTACGCGGCCGCCTTCAAGGTACGGCGTGAGCCGTCCACAGCGCCTGTTACAGGCTAAAATGCCAAGTTGACCGATTGAAGACGGGAGTTCGAAGGCCCCAAAGGCTTTTGATTCCCGTTTTTGTTTACGGCGCGCGGGTGGCGAAATTGGTAGACGCACCAGGTTTAGGTCCTGACGTCCGCAAGGATGTGCGGGTTCGAGTCCCGCCCCGCGCACCACACTTACAAGCAGATTTCAGGAGAAGATTGATGGCCGTGACCGTAGAAACGCTGGAAAAGCTCGAACGCAAAATGACCTTGTCGCTGCCCGTCGGCACGATCCAATCGGAGGTGGATACACGCCTTAAGCGCATGGCGCGCACAGTCAAAATGGACGGTTTCCGGCCCGGCAAAGTGCCCATGAACGTTGTGGCCCAGCGCTACGGTTATTCGGTTCACTACGAAGTGATGAACGACAAAGTGGGCGAGGCTTTTTCAGCCGCTGCCAACGAAGCCAAACTGCGTGTGGCCGGCCAGCCGCGCATCAGCGAAAAAGAAGGCGCACCCGAAGGCGAAATGCATTTTGACGCTGTCTTCGAGGTATTTCCTGAAGTCAAGCTTGGTGAGCTTTCCGGCGCCGAAGTCGTCAAGCTCAGCGCGGATGTCAGCGAAGCTGCCATTGACAAGACCATCGACATCCTGCGCAAGCAGCGCCGCACCTTTGCCCAGCGAGCCATGGACAGCGCTGCTCAAGAAGGCGACCGCGTGACCATCGACTTCGAAGGCAAGATCGACGGCGAAACATTCCCCGGCGGCAAAGCCGAAGCCTTCCAGTTCCTGGTCGGCGAAGGTCAGATGCTCAAAGAATTTGAAGACGCTGTGCGCGGCATGAAGTCGGGCGAAAGCAAGACATTCCCACTGAGCTTCCCGGCCGATTACCACGGCAAAGACGTGGCCGGCAAGCAGGCGGACTTCATGGTCACGCTCAACAAAATTGAAGCTGCCAACCTGCCGGAAGTCAACGAAGCCCTGGCCAAGTCTTTGGGCATTGCCAATCAGACTGTTGAAGGTCTGCGCGCCGACATCCGCAAAAACCTGGAGCGCGAAGTCAAGTTCCGTCTGCTGGCACGCAATAAATCTGCGGTGATGGACGCTCTGGTGGCGACTGCCGAGCTCGACCTGCCCAAGTCCAGCGTGCAAGCCGAGTTGGACCGCATGATCGAAGCGGCCCGCGCCGACCTCAAGCAGCGCGGCATCAAAGACGCTGACAAAGCGCCGATTCCTGACGACATCTTCCGCCCGCAAGCTGAAAAGCGCGTGCGTCTGGGCCTGGTGGTGGCCGAGTTGGTGCGCAAGAACGAATTGCAAGCCAAGCCTGAGCAGCTCAAAGCGCACATCGATGAGCTGGCCGCCAGCTACGAAAAACCCCAGGAAGTGGTGCGCTGGTACCTGGGCGACAACCGCCGCATGGCCGAGGTTGAGTCAGTTGTGATTGAAAACAATGTCACTGACTTTGTGCTGTCTAAGGCCAAGGTCAGTGAAAAAGAGATTTCTTTCGACGAATTGATGGCCCAAAACTAAGCTTTTGATAGCCTTTTGAACGTCCTGGGGCTTGTGCTTGACGGCGCAGGCCCCAACTTATTTTTAGGTACAGTACCTCTATCTTTGGAGAAATACACAATGGTTGCAAACTACAGCTACGGCGCCGCTCCCCGACAGGAAACCCAGGGCCTGGGCATGGTGCCCATGGTCATTGAGCAGTCGGGCCGTGGCGAGCGCTCTTATGACATTTACTCGCGTCTGCTCAAAGAGCGCGTGATCTTTCTGGTCGGGCCGGTCAATGACCAGACGGCCAACCTGGTGGTGGCACAGCTTTTGTTTCTGGAAAGCGAAAACCCGGACAAGGACATTTCTTTTTACATCAACTCCCCGGGCGGTTCCGTCACCGCGGGTATGGCGATTTACGACACCATGCAGTTCATCAAGCCTGATGTTTCAACCCTGTGCGTCGGTATGGCCGCCAGCATGGGCGCCTTTCTGCTGTCGGCAGGCACCAAGGGCAAGCGCTTTTCGCTGCCCAATTCCCGCGTCATGATTCACCAACCTTCGGGCGGTGCGCAGGGTCAAGCCACGGACATTGAAATCCATGCCCGTGACATCCTTAAAACCCGCGATCAGCTCAATCGCATCTTGGCCGCCAACACCGGCCAATCGATCGAGCGCATTGAGCGTGACACCGAGCGCGATTACTTCATGTTTGCCGATGACGCCAAGGAATACGGCCTGATTGATCAGGTGATTGCCAAGCGTCCTTGACCGGCTTGGCAGCTGGGGTTTTGGCAACGGCGTTTTCTGGTCCGGAAAACGCCGTTTTTCTTTGGTTATCATTGCTTGATTGTTATTGCCAGACCGCCCCCTGAAGGGGCATGCGAAAAGGTATTACCCATGGCCGAGAAAAAAGGCTCTTCAGGCGAAAAAACGCTTTACTGCTCTTTCTGCGGAAAGAGCCAGCACGAGGTTAAAAAACTCATTGCGGGCCCGTCTGTGTTTGTTTGTGACGAATGCATTGACTTGTGCAATGAAATCATTCGTGATGAGCTGCCTCCCGGCGATATTGCCAAAGATATCCGCAGCGATTTGCCGACACCGGCCGAGATCAAAGCCACCTTGGACGGTTACGTCATTGGCCAGGAGCCGGCCAAGCGAACGCTGGCCGTGGCGGTCTATAACCACTACAAGCGCCTGCGTCACAAAGATACCGCGAAAAAAGACGATGTCGAGCTGACAAAAAGCAATATCCTGCTGGTCGGGCCCACGGGTTCAGGCAAGACCTTGCTGGCCCAAACCCTGGCGCGCACGCTCAATGTGCCTTTTGTGATGGCCGATGCAACCACTTTGACGGAAGCCGGCTACGTGGGTGAAGACGTTGAGAACATCATTCAAAAGCTGCTGCAAAGCTGCAACTATGAGGTTGAGCGTGCCCAGCAGGGTATTGTTTACATCGACGAGATCGACAAGATCACGCGCAAGTCAGACAACCCCTCCATCACGCGCGATGTCTCGGGTGAGGGCGTGCAGCAGGCGCTGCTCAAGCTGATCGAGGGCACCATGGCCTCTGTGCCACCGCAGGGCGGCCGCAAGCATCCCAACCAGGATTTTTTGCAGGTGGACACCACCAACATCTTGTTCATTTGCGGCGGCGCTTTTTCGGGTCTTGAAAAAGTCATTGAGAACCGCACCGAAGCCTCAGGCATTGGTTTTGCCGCTTCGGTCAAAAGCAAAAAATCCCGCAGTCTGTCTGACGCCTTCAAGGACGTGCAGCCTGAAGATCTGATCAAGTTTGGACTGATTCCTGAGCTGGTCGGCCGTATGCCGGTGGTTGCGAGCCTGGCTGAGCTCACAGAAGAAGCCCTGGTGCAGATCCTGACCGAGCCTAAAAACGCGGTGGTCAAACAGTTCAGTAAATTGCTGGCCATGGAGGGTGTAGACCTCGAAATCCGGCCCTCGGCCCTCAAGGCTATTGCGCGTAAGGCGCTGGCCCGCAAGACCGGCGCTCGCGGTTTGCGCTCTATTCTTGAGCAGTCCTTGATCGACACCATGTACGAGTTGCCCAGTGTGAGCAATGTCGCCAAAGTGGTGGTCGATGAATCCACCATTGAAGAAAACCAGCCGCCTTTGCTGGTTTATCACGAGGCAGCTAAAAAAGCCTGAGACAAATTGACCGGGGCGACAAGGCCTTGTAAGTCTGGCTCTACCCCCCAAGTCAGGTAAGTGTGACTGAGCCTGATCCTTTTCAGGTCAGCGTTAATGTTGAAGGTTTTATATGTCCGGACAAATTTCTTTACCAGCGACCCCCCTGGATCTGCCCATGCTGCCTCTGCGCGACGTGGTGGTGTTTCCGCATATGGTCATCCCCCTGTTTGTGGGCAGACCTAAAAGTATCAAGGCGCTGGAGTCGGCCATGGAGGCCGAACGCCGCATCATGCTGGTGGCGCAAAAAGCCGCCGCCAAGGACGAGCCCTCAGTCGAGGACATGTTCAACGTGGGTTGCATTGCCACCATTTTGCAAATGCTCAAGCTTCCGGACGGCACCGTCAAGGTGCTGGTGGAAGGCCAGCAGCGCGCCAAGGTCAACAAGATCGAAGACGGCGAATTGCATTTCACTTGCAATGTGACACCGGTCGAGCCCGAAGTAGCCCTGCCCGGCGACAAGAGCAGCGAAGTTGAAGCCCTGCGCCGTGCGGTGATGCAGCAGTTTGACATGTACGTCAAACTCAACAAGAAAATTCCGCCCGAGATCCTGACCTCGATCTCCAGCATCGACGATGCCGGCCGCCTGGCCGACACCATCGCCGCGCACCTGCCGCTCAAGCTCGACGCCAAGCAGGTGGTGCTGGACATGGACAACGTGAAGGCGCGCTTAGAGAACCTCTATGAGCAGCTGGAGCGCGAAGTCGATATTTTGAATGTGGACAAAAAAATCCGTGGCCGCGTCAAGCGCCAGATGGAAAAAAACCAGCGTGATTTTTACCTGAACGAGCAAGTCAAGGCCATTCAAAAAGAGCTTGGCGAAGGCGAAGAGGGCGCAGACATCGAAGAGATCGAGAAAAAGATCAAGGCTGCCAAGATGCCAGCCGAGGCCCGTAAAAAGGCGGAAGGCGAACTTAAAAAACTCAAACTCATGTC
>CANNNH010000007.1 GCA_947505915.1 Comamonadaceae bacterium | reverse complement strand
CTGCAAGCGCTTTGCCGGGCGCATTCCTTTGCTGGCGAACATGGTTGAAGGCGGCAAAACGCCTGTGCAAAGCGCCGGCGTGCTCGGCGACAAGGGTTTCCGGATCGTGATTTTTCCAGGCGGCACCGCCAGGGCCGTGGCCTTCACACTGCAAAAGTATTACGCCAGCCTGCATGCCCACCAGACAACCGCGCCCATGCAGGGCGAGATGTTGAATTTTGACGAGCTCAACGCGGTGATCGGCACGCCCGAGTTGATGGCGCTGGGCCAGCGTTACTGAGCCTGCGCTACTCTGCCCACGGGCTGACGCCCGCAGTCGGCTTACTTTTCAATCGCCAGCAGCTCGACCTCGAAGGTCAGCGTGGCGTTGGGCGGCACCACGCCGCCGGCGCCGCGATCACCGTAAGCCGTGGCCGGCGGGCAGGTCAGGGTGGCTTTGCCGCCCACCTTGATTTTTTGCATGCCTTCGGTCCAGCACGGCACCACGCGGCTGAGCGGGAAGGTGGCGGGCTGGCCGCGCTTGTAAGAGCTGTCGAACTCCGTGCCGTTGGCCAGCGTGCCGCGGTAATGCACCTTGACCGCATCTGAGGCCTTGGGGTTGGGGCCCGTGCCATCGACGGTGTGCGTCACCTTGACGCCCGAAGGCAGGGTTTCAGCTGGGGCGACAGCCAGCAAGGCGGTGCTCAGCAGGCTCAGGGCAAAGAAGGTGAGGGTGTTTTTCATGGTGGCTTGGGTTGTGAATAGATTTGGCGCAAGTGTCAGCTGGAGAATGCGGCGTAAGCGCTGTCGTCCATCAGTCCGTCGAGCTGCGCAGTGTCACTCAGTTTGACCTTGAAGAACCAGCCTGCGCCTTGCGGGTCGGTGTTGGCGAGTGAAGGGTCCTCGCGCAGTGCTTCGTTGACTTCTGTCACTTCGCCGCTGACCGGCATGTAGACGTCGGCGGCGGCTTTGACAGATTCGACCACGCCGGCGGTTTCTTTTTGGGTAATCGCCTTGCCGATGGCCGGCAGATCCACAAAGACGATATCGCCCAGCGCTTCTTGCGCGTGGACGGTGATGCCGATGCGGGCGTGATCATCGTCAACCTCGACCCAGACGTGGTCTTCGGTGTACTTGGTCATGGGTTTCTTTCCGTCAAAAAAGCAGGGCGTTCAGTAGCGGGATAAGCAAGCGGTGGGCTGGCAGTTTCCTGCCAGCCCCTGAAATTGTAGCCAGCTGGCTTGGGCCGCTTTATTTGGCGTAGACCAGATCGCGCAGTGTCAGCGACAGTGCCGGCACGTAAGTGATCACCATCAGGCAAGCCAGGATCACCAGCACAAAGGGAAGCAAGTGCGGGATGATGCGGTCCAGTGAGATCTTGGCCACCGTGCAGGCGGCGAACAGATTCACACCAAAGGGCGGCGTGATCATGCCCAGCGCCAGGTTGACCACCATGATCATGCCGAAGTGCACCGGGTCAATGCCGAAGTGCATGGCCACGGGCGCCAGAATCGGTGCCAGCACGATGATGGCGGCGCTGGTTTCGATGAACATGCCGATGACGAACAAGGCGGCATTGACACCCAGCAGGAACAGCATGGGCGACTGCAGCACCGCCTCAAGCCAGCGGCCGATGGCGTCCGGCACGCCGGCGCGTGTGATCAAAAAGGCAAACAGGCCCGCGTTGGCAATGATGAACATGATCACCGCGCTGGAGATCACCGATTTGCGCAGCACCACCATCAGGCTGGCGATGTTGATTTCGCGGTAGATCAGCATGCCGACCACCAGCGCGTAAAACACCGCCACGGCAGCAGCCTCAGTCGGCGTGAAAATGCCGCCGTAAATGCCGCCCAGAATGATGACGGGCATCAGCAGCGCCAAGGCGGCTTGCCAGGTGGCACGGCCAAAGCTCAAGCGGCCCTCGCCGTCGGTTTTGCCCCAGCCCTTGAGCTTGCAATAAGCCCAGACAAAAGCCATCAGCGACAGACCGATGAAGATGCCCGGGCCAAAGCCGGCGATGAACAACTCGCCAATCGAGACCTCGGCGCTCACGCCATACAAAATCATCGGAATGGACGGTGGAATGATCACGCCGAGTTCGGCGCTGGTCGCTTGCAGGGCCGCTGCGTAGCTGGTGGGGTAACCGTGCTTGATCAGCGCCGGAATCAAAATAGCGCCCACCGCAAAAGTGGTGGCGACCGACGAGCCGGAGACTGCTGCAAAGATCATGCAGGTGAGCACGCAGGTCATGGGCAGGCCGCCCTGCACGCCGCCGACGATGCTCTTGGCAAACTCGACCAGCCTGCGCGAGATACCGCCGGTTTCCATCAGGTTGCCGGCGAGAATGAAAAACGGAATAGCCGCCAACGGAAACTTGTTGATGGCATTGAACATCTCCTTGACGGAGATCAGCATGTTGGCGTTGTTGATCTGGATGCCGACCACCGAAGCCAGACCAATGGAGACGGCCACCGAGATGGTCAGTGCAAAGCACAGGACCATGGTGATGAGCATGACGGCGCTCATGTGGCGGTTTCCAGTTCTTCACGCTGCGGGTCCAGCAGGTTGGCAACGATGCCCATCACGCAGAAAACACCGCCTATGGGCATGGCGACATAACCCCAGAACATGGACAGCGACTCCAGTCCGGCCATGCTTTGCACGCGGCCGCGCTGTGCGTAGTCCCAACCCCACCAGATGATCACAAAGATCAGCGTCAAAGCGGCCAGGCACGTCAGCCAGTCCAGCAGGCGGCGCATGCCGGGCCGGCTCCAGCGGTAAAGCACGTCCACGCTGACCATGGCGCCTTGACGGAAGGCTGTGGGAATGCCCATGAACACCATCCAGATCAGGCTCAGGCGAATCAGGATTTCGGTCCATTCGGCCGGCTGCTCCAGCACAAAGCGTGTGACGATCTGAAACATGCCCAGCCCTGAGGCAATGGCCAACATCAGGCAGGCCACCACCATCGAAAAGCCGGTGGTCCGGCGTTCAAGCGCCAAAAAAGTTTTTTTCATACTTGCACCGATCTTTGCATCCGTCATTTCAAATGAAACCGCCCGCGGTCCGAAGACGTGCGGGCAGTTGGCCAGTGGCACGGCAGAGCCATGATGAGCCCCGCCGAAGGCTTTACTTGACGTTGCGGATACGGTCCAGATTGGCTTTGCCGAAGTCTTTCTCGAAACCGGCGTTGACCGGGGCCAGTGCCGCCACAAACTTGGCTTTGTCCACGTTGTCAATGACCTTCATACCCTTGGCGCGCAGTTCGGCCACGCCATTGGCATCGTCCGCGTCAACCCGTGCGCGGTTGGCCTTGGCGGCTTCGCGGGCAGACTCCAGGAAGGCGGTTTTGTCGGCTGCGCTGAGTTTGTCAAAGCTGCCTTTGTTCATCAGGAAGATGGCCGGCGAGTAAACGTGACCAGTCAGGCTCAGGTGTTTTTGCACCTGGTCAAACTTGGCCGCCATGATGACGGACAGCGGGTTTTCCTGGCCGTCCACGGTGCCCTGCTGCAGTGCCGTGAAAACTTCCGGAAAAGCCATGGGGGTGGCCACAATACCCAAACCTTTGTAGGCGGCAATGTGAACCGGGTTTTCCATGGTCCGCATCTTCAGGCCTTTGAGGTCTTCAGGCGCATTGACATCGCGCTTGGAGTTGGTCATGTGGCGAATGCCGTTTTCAGCCCAGGCCAGCGCCTTGAAACCCTTGGGTTCAAACTTGGCAAGCATTTCCTGGCCGATAGGGCCGTCGAGTACGGCGCGTGCGTGTGCTTTGTCACGGAACAGGAAAGGCACGTCAAGGATCTTGGTCTCAGGCACAAAGTTGGGCACCGGGCCGGTGGACGACATGGTGAGTTCCTGGGTACCCAGTTGCACCGCCTCAATGGACTCACGCTCGCCGCCAAGCGAGCCGCTGTAAAAAGTCTGGACCTTGTAGCGGCCGGCGGTGCGCTTTTCAACTTCTCTGGCGAAGGTGTCGATGCCCACACCCTGGTGCGAGTTCTGCGCCACCGAGATGCTGATCTTCATGGTGGTCTGGGCGGCGGCTGTCGCGACCAGGCCCATAGCCAGTGACATGCCAATGATGAGTTTGTTGAGTTTCATGAAGTCTCCGGTCATAGTTGAAAAAATCAAGGTTAATCTGCCCAGCAGGGGAAACACGATTATGAGCGCCAAAAAGCTCAGGTTTTGCGCGGGTTTTCGCTAAGGTATTCGTCAATGATGCTGGCGAAATCTGCATCCGGCAGCAGACCCAGGCCTTTGGCGCGATCGGCGCTCACGCGGACCGGCCAGCTCAACACAATTTTGGAGATCACCGGGTCCGGCGTCCAGTCAATCAGGCTGGCGACTTGCGCTCCGGCGGCTTTTTCCAGCGCCTTGGCCATTTCAGCGACTGTCGTGGTCAGCGCCGGGAAGTTGATGGCGGTGCGCGCACCCCACTCGGCGTCGCTGGCTTCAGCACAGCGGATCAGGCCGGCGACGGTGCGGCTCGGCGAGAGCAGGGCCACCGCGGTGTCGGGCGGCACAGGGCAGACTGCCCGCACGCCGGCCAGCGGCTCGCGGATCATGCCGCTGAAAAAACTGGAAGCGGCGCCATTGGGCTTACCGGGGCGCACGCTCACTGTCATCAGGCGCACATTGCGGGCCCGCACAAAGCCCTTGCGGCCATAGTCGGCCATCAGCTGCTCGCCAATGAATTTTTGAATACCGTAGCTGTTTTGCGGCGTGGGCAGCGTGGTGTCGGTGATGACCTCAGGCATGGGTTGCTCGGGGGAATTGCCAAATACCGCCAGCGAGGATGCAAACACCACGGTGGGTGCAGTTTTTAAGTTGCGGCAGGCCTGCAGTAAGCCGCGAATGGTGTCTAAGTTGCTGCGCATGCCCAGGTCAAAGTCGGCCTCGCATTCACCGCTGACGGCCGCAGCCAGGTGAAACACAACGTGGTCTTGAGTCCGCACCACGGGCTGGGTGGCACCGGCGGCCAGCAAGGCGTTCAGGTCGCCCACCAGCGCCCGCACGCGGGGGTCAGCGGCCAGGTCGGCGGGCGGCGCAATCTGGTCGACGAGGGTGATGCATGCGATGGGCTGGGCGGGCGCACCGGCCAGCGCCAACTGGCCACGGGCCAACAAAGCACGCGCAAGGCGTGCGCCCAGAAATCCGGCACCGCCGGTGATGACAATATTCATTCAGTGTCCTTGGATGAGGTGGCTGGAGTTCCGTCGTTCACATGCCGCTGTAATTGGGTCCGCCGCCACCTTCGGGCGTGATCCAGACGATGTTTTGCGTCGGGTCCTTGATGTCACAGGTTTTGCAGTGTACGCAGTTCTGTGCATTGATCTGCAGCCGGTCACTGCCCTCCGGGCTCTTGATGTACTCGTAAACACCGGCCGGGCAGTAGCGGCTCTCGGGTCCGCCGTAGGTGGCCAGGTTGATGCTGACCGGCACGTCGGCGTCTTTGAGCGTCAGGTGCGCGGGCTGGTTTTCTTCGTGGTTGGTGTTGCTGATGAACACGCTGGACAGCCGGTCAAAACTCAGCTTGCCGTCGGGCTTGGGGTAGTGGATCTGCGGGCATTGGTCTGCGGGCAGCAGGCTTTGGTGGTCGGCTTGGGCGCCGTGCAGCGTCCAGGGTGGCGAGCTCACGCCGACCTTGGGCAAAAACCATTGCTCGATGCCGGTCATCAGCGTGCCCATCAACTGGCCTTTTTTGAACCAGAGCTTGAAGTTGCGCGTCTGATCAAGCTCTTTGTAGAGCCAGCTGGCTTCAAAGGCGGCCGGGTAGGCGCTGAGCTCGTCATGCGCGCGGCCGGCTTGCAGTGCTTCAAAAGCGGCGTCTGCCGCCAGCATGCCGCTCTTGATAGCGGCATGGCTGCCTTTGATGCGTGCAGCATTCAGGTAGCCGGCATCGCAGCCGATGAGTGCGCCGCCGGGGAACACGGTTTTAGGCAGGGCTTGCGGCGTGCCGTTGTTGATGGCGCGCGCGCCATAGCCGATGCGCTTGCCGCCTTCAAGGTGGGCGCGGATGGCCGGGTGGGTTTTCCAGCGCTGCATTTCTTCGAAAGGGCTCATCCAGGGGTTTTTGTAGTCCAGGCCGAGCACAAAGCCCAGCGTCACTTTGTTGCCCTCGAGGTGGTACAAAAAGCCGCCGCCAAAACTGCCGTCGGCTATCGGCCAGCCGCTGGTGTGCACCACCAGGCCGGGTTGGGCCTTGGCCGGGTCCACTTCCCACAACTCCTTGACGCCGATGGCGTAGGTCTGCGGGTCTTTGCCGGCGTTGAGCTGGTACTTGGCAATCAGTTGCTTGCCCAGGTGGCCGCGCGCGCCCTCGGCAAACACGGTGTACTTGGCATGCAGTTCCATGCCGAGCTGAAAGCTGTCGGTCGGCTCGCCGTCCTTGCCTATGCCTAAATTACCGGTGGCCACGCCCTTGACTGCCCCATCGTCGTTGTAAAGCACTTCAGCGGCGGCAAAGCCCGGAAATATTTCAACGCCCAGGCTTTCAGCATGCGCCGCCATCCACTTGGTCACATTGCTCAAAGACACCACATAGCAGCCGTCGTTGTGAAAATTACGCGGCATCAGCCAGTCGGGTGTACGGGTGCTGCCGGTTTCGCTGAGCACCAGCAGGTCGTCGCCGCTGACGGGCTGGCTCAAAGGCGCGCCGAGTTCTTTCCAGTTCGGGACTAGCTCGTTCATGGCGCGCGGGTCCATCACCGCGCCCGACAAAATATGCGCGCCCGGCTCAGAGCCTTTTTCCAGCACCACCACCGAGATGTCGCTGCCTTTTTCACCAGCCAGTTGCTTAAGACGAATCGCCGTGGCCAGACCACCGGGGCCGCCGCCCACCACCACCACGTCGTAGTCCATGGCCTCGCGGGGACCGAACTGGGCCAGGATGTCTTGCATGTTCATGGGGAAAGCTTCCGTGATAATTGAATTAGAGCGGTCTGGTCAAGCCGGCTCATTTTATTCCCCCAGCGCTCCCCAATTTCACTCATTGCCGGGCTTGTTTTTTGTCATCCATCAGGAGTCGTTCATGGGCTGTCGCCTGAATTTGTCGGGCTTTACCCCGGCCCTTGCATGCTGACGGGTGTGATGGCCGGCTTGGGCGCCGGCGCTTTGTGGGGCCTGATTTTTGTCATGCCGCGCATGCTCGGCGACTATTCAGGGGTTGACCTGACGGCCGGCCGCTTTGTTGCGTACGGTGTGCTGGCAGCTTGCGTCATGGCCCTGGGCTGGCGTCGCCGGCCCCGCCCCACACTGCGGCAGGCGGGCGCGGCGCTGGGCCTGAGTATTTTGGGGTTTTCGGCTTATTTTTTGCTGCTGGTGCTGGCCATCCAGGACGCGGGCACGGAGGTGCCCACGCTGATCATCGGCACCATTCCTTTGTGGGTCATGTTGCTGGGCAAACCGGTGGCCTTGCGCTGGCGCGGCTTGCTGCCGGGGCTGGTGCTGACGCTGGCGGGTCTGCTGCTGATGATGAGCGCCACCCAGGCAGGCCCGGCCGGGCAGGGCGGCCATTTTTACCGCGGTGTGGCGCTGGCCTGCGCGGCGATGGCGAGCTGGACTTTGTTTGCGCTGCTCAACGCCGCCTGGCTCAAGCGCAACCCGCAAGTCAATGCCACGGATTGGGCTAACTGGCTGGGTATTGCGGCGGGGCTGGACGCTTTCCTGCTTTGGTGGGTCGCCGGCTCCGACTTGCCCAAGCTGGCCGCGCAGCCCGACCTGGGTCTTTTTGCCTGGCTGTGTCTGGGCACCGGTTTTGGTTCGGCCTGGCTGGCGACCATTTTGTGGAACCTGGCCAGCCAGCGACTGAGCGCCAGCCTGTGCGGCCAGCTCATCGTGAGTGAAACCGTTTTTGCGCTGCTGTATTCCTTTGCCTGGGACGGTCAGTGGCCAAGCCTGGTTCAGGCCGCTGCCTGTGCGCTCTTCATTCTCGGCATCCTGGCATCCATCAAGGCGCATGCATGAAACGGCCACGCAAATAAGCCACGATCTTGTCCGAGTCGTACATCCACTGACTGGCTCCGGCTTCATCGGTGATCTTGAGGCACGGCACTTTGGCCAGGCCGCCGCCGGCAACCAGCGCTGCGCGGTCACTGCCTTCGGGTTGCGCGTCAATATGCCGGATGTTCAGTGACAGCCGGCGCATTTCCTGACGCACCTTCATGCAAAACGGGCAGGTCTTGTAGTGGTAAAGCACCAGGCTTTGGCACTGCGCGTCTGCGCTTTGCTGCGCCTCGGGCGTTCGCAGCATGCCGGCGGGCCGTTGCAGGCGCTCCTTGAGCAGCATGAACGGGCCCAGCGCGATGCGCAGGGTCTTGAAGAAATAGCGTATAAAAATTTTCATGAGCGATGTTAAGCGTAAGACCAGAGCTTGCGGCTTATTTGACTTTGGGCACGCGGCCCATCAGGTAAAACTCGGGGTTGGGCGCCATGCCGCTGAAGCTGGCCATGCGGTTGGACAGCCCGAAAAACGCCGTGATGGCCGCAATGTCCCAGGCGTCCTCGTCGTCAAAACCGTGGGCTTTGAGCGCCTCAAAGTCAGCGTCTTCAATCTCATGCGAGCGCAGGCAGACCTTCATGGCAAAGTCCAGCATGGCCTTTTGCCGCGGGCTGATGTCGGCCTTGCGGTAATTAACGGCCACCTGGTCGGCCACCAGCGGCTTTTTCTCGTAGATGCGCAAAATGGCGCCGTGCGCCACCACGCAATACAGGCACTGGTTGGCCGCGCTGGTGGTGGTGACGATCATCTCGCGCTCGCCCTTGGTCAGCGAGCCTTCTTCCTTGAGCATCAGCGCGTCGTGGTACGCAAAAAAAGCCCGCCACTCGGCCGGCCTGCGCGCCAATGCCAAAAACACATTCGGCACAAAGCCGGCTTTGGCCTGCACCTCCAGCACCTTGGCGCGTATGTCGTCGGGCAGATTGCTCAGTTCGGGGGCAGGGTAGCGGCTCATGGGGGCTCCGGGTTTTGTAGAAAAATTATTTTTCTGCATCATAAGAGCCTGGGCGCTTGGCCTGCGTCGTTTAAATTCAGTCGGCCAGCAATGAACGCCCTGTGAACCGGGCCACCTGCACCGGCAGGGGATAGCGGTGTGAATAGGTCAGCACCCGCATCAAGCCGGGGGTGCGCCAATACATGATGTCTTCTTCGAGACCCTTGAAGGCATGCTGCACGTTGGACAGCAACTCGGCTTCGGGCCGGCTTGAAAGGTGTCCGATAAAGAAGTTTTCTGTCTGCGCCAGCAAGTCTTTGTTCACGGTAGAGGGCGACTGGGTCGAGTACGCGATACCAATGTTGAATTTAGCCCCCTCCTTGGCAAAGCGGGAGTAAATGTCTGTCACCGGCCCCGTGCTCTGCGGAAAGATCATGTGGGCTTCTTCAAAGTAAATTTGCACAAATCGCCCTTGCAAGGTATTGCTGACAAATTTCGCTTCCTGGGCTTGAAAGACCGCTGTGGACAAGGTGCGGGAAAAATACCGCACGATCTGTTCACTGGCGCTGCCCAGGTCAATGATGGCGGTTTTACCGTCATCGAGCGCCGCCAGCACCTCGGTCATGAAGTTGTCGCAATCGGACGAATGAAAAGGCAGGCAGGAGCGCAAGACGTAAGGCCCGGCTGAGGACTTGGGGTTGAGAAACTGGGCCATGACTCTTTCGTCCAGGTCAAACAGCGGCTCGTCCTTGCGCACCAGGGCAGGGTCGTTCTCGTAGTCGAGCATGAAGCGCGACACGCCCATCATCTCGGTGGCCATGTCCCGGAAATTGTTGGGTGCAGCGGGTGTCGGCTTGTGCAGAATGGACTGGTAAACGTTGTTGCGCAGTGCTTGCGGTAGTTGCGGGTTAAAGGGCTGGCGAACGCCCAGACCAGTCAGAAGTTCAAGCAGTTTGTCCTGGTTGAATTCAAAGCCAGCGGCGTCCAGCAGGGTCCAGAGCATCATGACCTTGCGCACCCGGCGGTTCACGATTTCGTCGGCCTCGTCAGGCAGCCGGCTCAAAGCGGGTATGCGGCAGTTCAGCAGCGGCTGCACATATTCGGACTCTGACATGCTGGGCGGCAGCAGCTCTCGAAAAATCGCCAGCGTCTTGTCGCTTTGTTCGTAAAAATTAAAGCGCAGCAAGCGGCCATGGTCATTGCCGCCGCGGGGGGACAAGTGATAAACCAGGCAGCGGTTAGCGTAAATGGACGCGATCGACTGGTTGCCGTCTTGCGGGTTGTCGTTGGCATATTCGCCGTTCACGTCAAAAATGAGCTGGCCTACGTTTTGGCTTTCGCCAGTCACATCCAGCATGCCCTGCACCACCAGCTTGACCGCGTTAGATTTCCCCAGCCGCGTTTTGCCAAACACAGCAGTTCGCTTGCCCCGTATATCCAGCATGGACAGCAGAATTTTTTGGGTTTTGCTGCCAGCGCTTTGCGTTTCTGAGGTGCGCAGCACACCGAAATGAATGCGCTGCAAAGGGTTCACCACGCCGTTGGTCAAAATATCGAGAAGCTCGGGCGGCGGCACAAAAACGCAGTACTGCTCAATGGCTCCCATGGGGCCTCAGCGTCAGGCCTGAGTCAGCAGCTGATTGGGTATCATCGCTGAGCACTTGCTGGTGGGCTCATGCGGGCTCGACAGCTTTAACCGGAGACATCTGTGAACAAAATTTTTCCATCCGCTGACGCGGCTTTGAAGGGCGTGGTCAAAGACGGCCAGCTCATGGCTGTGGGCGGTTTTGGTTTGTGCGGCATTCCTGAGGCGCTGATTGAGGCCGTCAAAGACAGCGGCGTGCAAAACCTCACCGTGATTGCCAACAACGCCGGCGTGGACGGCTTTGGCCTGGGCAAGCTGCTGGACACGCGGCAGGTCAAAAAAATGATTTCAAGCTACGTGGGCGAGAACAAAGAGTTTGAGCGCCAGTACCTGGCCGGTGAGCTGGCGCTAGAGTTCACGCCGCAGGGCACCTTGGCTGAAAAGCTGCGCGCCGGCGGCGCTGGCATTCCGGCGTTTTTCACCAAGACCGGCGTTGGCACGATGGTGGCCGAGGGCAAGGAGTTGCGCGAGTTTGACGGCGAGATGTATGTGATGGAACGCGCGCTGGTGCCGGACATTGCCCTCGTCAAGGCGGATGTGGCTGACAAGTCGGGCAACCTGCGCTTTCGCTTGACGGCGCGCAACTTCAACCCGGCCGCGGCCATGGCCGGCAAGCTGTGCATCGTCGAGGTCGAGAAAATTGTGGAAGTGGGCGAGCTGGCACCGGACGACATTCATTTGCCCGGCATTTACGTGCACCGCATCGTGCTCAATGCCACCCCTGAAAAGCGCATTGAAAAGCGCACCGTGACCGTCCCCGCCAACACCCCCGCAGGAGCTTGAGATGCCTTGGACCCAAGACCAGATGGCCGCGCGCGCGGCCCAGGAACTCGAAGACGGTTTTTACGTCAACCTCGGCATCGGCATTCCGACGCTGGTGGCCAACTTTGTACCGGCCGACAAGGAAGTCTGGCTGCAGTCTGAAAACGGCATGCTCGGCATCGGCGCTTTTCCGACCGAAGACGCGGTGGACGCTGACCTGATCAACGCCGGCAAGCAGACCGTGACCACCATTCCCGGCTCGTCGATTTTTGGCAGCCACGACAGCTTTGCCATGATCCGCGGCGGCAAGATCAACCTGTCCATTCTGGGTGCGATGCAAGTCAGCGAGCAGGGCGACCTGGCCAACTGGATGATCCCCGGCAAGATGGTCAAGGGCATGGGCGGTGCCATGGACCTGGTGGCGGGCGTCAAGCGCGTCATCGTGCTGATGGAACACGTGGCCAAAAAGAAAGACGGCACCGAGGACCTGAAGATCCTGCCTCAATGCACTTTGCCCTTGACAGGCGTGGGCGTGGTCGACCGCATCATCACCGACCTGGCCGTGATGGACGTGATGCCGCAAGGCCTCAAAGTGGTAGAGATGGCGCCGGGTGTGACGCGCGAACATCTGCAATCCAAAACCGGCGTGACGCTGATTTGATCTGCGCCAAGAGCGGATTCCAGCTCGATGCGCAACCATGACTACGCTCATGAGCCGGAAATACTCAGCTCTGAACGGCCAGGAAATCTAGTTCACCGCTCAGAGGCGCGCCCTTCAGCCCGGTATCGCGTCGTAGCCTGGCAGCACCTGGCCGTTGCACGACCAAGCCGCCCCCGAGCCTAGGAAGATCCGAGCCTGGGGTTCGATTCCCGGGTCGTCGTTCAGCGACCCCATCGGGATCATGACCATGCCCGACCCCGAAACCGACCGCGGAACCCGTCCGCCACATTCACTGCAGAACGTATTCGTGAAACGCTGGGCCTCGGGCACCTTGAACTGCCGCACCAGCGCCTCGCCAGCGTTCCAAGTGAGGGTGCCGGCGACAACCATGTTCGACGCATGGCCTGTTCCAGTTGCTTTGCGGCACCGATCACAGTGGCAGTGATAAGCGCGTTGCGGGTCGCCTTGCACGGTGTAGCGGACGCTACCGCACAGGCAAGCGCCAGTCAAAGTCTTGGTTTCCATGGGAAGGACCTCTTAATGAGATTGAGCGAGTATTCCACTAGCATACTGCTTTCTCGCACTGCGCGACTTGCTTCCTGAGTTCGTCTGACCGGGCGTGATGGATGGAAAGCGTCTTGCTCGCGTTGGAGTGAGTAGGCGATTTTTTCTGCGTAGGGGTTAGGCCGACCCGGGCTGCATAGCATCAAGCTGCCCATAGAACTGCCTCATTTCTTCCACCGACATGGGTCGGGCCGGCTCATTGGACACGGCAGGGCGTTCAAACTCAAAACTGGAATCATCGCGAATATCGTTAGGGTTGAATTCCCTGCCAGTGGCCCGCCCTCGGCGCCGGCGACTTGCTTCGGCATTGCGCTTTTCGCAGCCTTGAAAAGATGTTCTTTACTCAACCGGTATTGACGCATCAATATGGAAATTTCTTTGAGGCCAGTGGCGATCTCAGCTTCGCGCGCCTTGACTCGCTCCACTTCTTCCTGTTTTTTGAGCCTGGCTTTTTCCTCCATCGCCTGTGCAATTTGCTCTTCAAGGGCGGCCTTGATTTTTTGCAGGTCTTCAATGTCTGGCATGGCTGGCTTTTAAAAAAACGGGTTGATGAAGTGAAGCTTCATCAAAATAGTAATTCATGAATCCCCATAAAAGCTCTCAAAAACTCTCTCTTTTGAGCCTAAGCTGAGCCTAAATTCATCCCATCGGGGTTGATCATTCGCTTCAAGGGGTTTCTACAGACCTCATCGCGCCGATGCTGCTTCGGTTTTTAAGCGCCTTTGGGTTTATTTGAAGGCTCTGCCAATGGCCAGCAAAGCCTGCCTTGGACAGCCGCCGGCTACCGTGTGGGTTATCAGACTTCTTGATACGATCTGAAACGATCCTGTGGAGCGGGTGATGGGAATCGAACCCACGTTATTTGCTTGGGAAGCAAGAGTCCTACCATTGAACGACACCCGCGATGCCATGATTGTAGGTTTTTCCCGGGACAAGAATCGCAAGCTTGCGGCCTGTGGCCATGTGTTTATCCCTTGATGTAGACACCCGTGAAGTCAACATTTAAAGATAACTTGCAGCAGTCCCATTTTGGTACTAAACTACGAGCATGCATGTAGTTGCTCTGCGAAATCTTCAATCTTATTGGCAAAAGCCCCGGCGAAGTGCGGCGCAGGGTGCTCTGAAGGCATGGTTTGCTGAGGCTAAATTAGCCCAATGGACGTGCCCACAGGATGTGAAGAACCAATACGCGAACGCCAGCATCATTGCAAATAACCGCGTCGTTTTCAACATCAAGGGAAACGACTACAGACTGATCGTGGCGATTGCTTACAGGATGCAGTATGTCTACGTGAAGTTCATTGGCACACATGCCGAATACGACAAAGTAGATGCAACCGTAGTGGACCAATTCAAAGGAGTGTGATCATGGAAATCAAACCTGTCCGTACAGAAGCTGACTACCTTGCGGCGCTGCGCGAGGTGTCCGCGCTGATAGACCTTGACCCGGCTGCTGACTCTCCCGCAGGTGAACGGCTTGACGTGCTGGGCACGCTGGTACAGGCTTACGAGGCCAAGCACTACCCGATTGATCCGCCTGACCCTATTGAGGCAATTAAGTTTCGAATGGAGCAGTCCGGCATGACAGTCAAAGACCTCGTGCCTTACATCGGTTCACTCAATCGAGTTTATGAAGTTTTGTCCTACAAGCGCTCGCTGTCCCTCAACATGATCCGTAGGCTGAGCCAGGGACTGCATATTCCTGCTGAGGTACTTATCCGCGCGTCTGAACCAGTTGCAGCCTAGGCGGGGCTGAGCTAGCGTCGCGTCCAGCCGCCTTGCAAGAGCCAGCGGCAGGCTAGCAGCGATAATTCGACCTGTACACAGCCCGAGCTGCTGGCCTTGAACTGCAATCAATGACCGTTTTGAAAATTACCCCATGACTCCCACCACCACGACTGACGCTATGAGCGTCGCCGACATCCGTAAGTCTTTTCTCGACTTCTTTGCCTCCAAAGGCCACACCGTGGTTGCCAGCAGCCCGCTCGTGCCGGGCAATGACCCGACGCTGATGTTCACCAACTCGGGCATGGTTCAGTTCAAAGACGTTTTTTTGGGCGCGGACAAGCGCTCTTATGTGCGGGCTGCCTCTGTGCAGGCTTGCCTGCGTGCCGGGGGCAAGCACAACGATCTGGAAAACGTGGGTTACACCGCGCGCCACCACACCTTTTTTGAGATGCTGGGCAACTGGAGTTTTGGCGACTACTTCAAACGCGACTCGCTCAAGTGGGGCTGGGAACTGCTCACGCAGGTGTACAAACTGCCGGCCGACAAACTGATGGTGACGGTCTACATCGACGACGACGAGGCCTATGACATCTGGCACAAAGAAATTGGCCTTCCCGCCAACCGCATCGTGCGCATTGGCGACAACAAAGGCAAAAAATACGCCTCAGACAACTTCTGGATGATGGCTGACACCGGTCCCTGCGGCCCGTGCTCCGAGATTTTTTACGACCACGGCGAGCATATTCCTGGCGGCCCTCCCGGCAGCCCGGGCGAAGACGGCGACCGCTTCATCGAAATCTGGAACCATGTGTTCATGCAGTTCGACATGCAGCCCGACGGCAGCCTGGTCAAGTTGCCTGCGCCCTGCGTGGACACCGGCATGGGACTGGAGCGCCTGGCCGCCATCTTGCAGCATGTGCACAGCAACTACGAGATCGATATCTTTGACGCACTGATCAAGGCCGCCTCGCGCGAGACCGGCGAAACAAACCTGAACAACAAGAGCCTGCGCGTGATCGCCGATCACATACGCGCCACCGCGTTTTTGGTGAGCGACGGCGTGGTGCCGTCCAACGAAGGCCGCGGCTACGTGCAGCGCCGCATCATCCGCCGCGCCATTCGCCACGGCTACCTGCTGGGCAAAAAAACGCCGTTTTTCCACAAGCTGGTAGCCGATCTGGTGGTGCAGATGGGCGAGGCCTACCCGCGCCTGAAGGCCGATGAAAAGCGCATCACCGAGATTTTGAAGATTGAGGAAGAGCGCTTTTTTGAAACGCTGGCCAGTGGGATGGACATTCTTGATGCGGCGCTGGCAGGCGGCGCCAAAGTGCTGCCGGGCGAAGTTGCTTTCAAACTGCACGACACCTATGGCTTTCCGCTGGATTTATCGGCCGACGTCTGCCGCGAGCGCGGCCTGAGCGTGGACGAAGCCGGCTTTGCCTTGGCCATGGACAAGCAAAAAAGCCAGGCCAGAGCCGCCGGCAAGTTCAAGATGGACCGCGCGCTCGACTACAGCGGCGAGGGCCATGCCTTCACCGGCTACGAACTGCTCGAAGAGCCTGCCAAAGTGGTCGCGCTTTATGCAGAGGGCGTGGCGGTGCCCGCGCTTCAGGCCGGCCAGAATGGCGTCGTGGTGCTGAGCACCACCCCTTTTTATGCAGAGAGCGGCGGCCAAGTGGGCGACCAGGGCCAGTTGCTGGCGGCGGGTGCTGTGTTCGCGGTGGACGACACGCTCAAAATCAAGTCCGATGTGTTCGGCCACCACGGCACGCTTGCCAGTGGTGCGCTCAAGGTCGGCGACGCTGTCACCGCCAGGGTTGACACCGGTGTGCGCGCTGCCACTGTGCGCAACCACAGCGCCACTCACCTCATGCACAAGGCTTTGCGCGAAGTGCTGGGCGAGCACGTGCAGCAAAAAGGCAGCTTGGTCAACGCCGAGCGTACGCGCTTTGACTTCACGCACAACTCTCCGGTGACCGACACGCAGATCCGCGAAATTGAAGTGCTTGTGAACGCCGAAATTCTGGCCAATGCGGCCACCAACGCCGCCGTGATGGACCTCGCGGCTGCACAGAAAACCGGCGCCATGATGCTGTTCGGTGAGAAGTACGGCGAGACCGTTCGCGTGCTGAGCATCGGTTCGAGCAAAGAACTCTGCGGCGGCACCCACGTGGGTCGCACCGGTGACATCGGGCTGTTCAAAATCGTCGCCGAAAGCGGTGTTGCCGCCGGTGTGCGCCGCGTAGAGGCCGTGACCGGCGCCAATGCGCTGGCGTATTTGCAGTCTCTGGAAGACACCGTGCAAGCGGCTGCTTCAACCCTGAAGGCCAGTCCGGCCGAGCTGCAAGGCCGTATCGCTCAGGTGCTGGAGCTGGTGCGTGGCCTGGAAAAAGAAGTTGCTGCGCTCAAGGGCAAGGTGGCTTCCAGCCAGGGTGACGAGTTGATGCAGCAAGCCGTTGACGTCAAGGGCATCAAAGTGTTGTCCGCGCGTCTGGAAGGCGCTGACGCCAAGACCTTGCGCGAGACCATGGACAAGCTCAAAGACAAGCTGAAAACCGCCGTCATCGTGCTGGCCGCGGTGGACGGCGACAAGGTGCAGATCGCTGCCGGCGTGACCGCCGACAGCACCGGCAAGGTCAAGGCCGGCGAGCTGGTCAACTTTGTGGCGCAGCAGGTCGGCGGCAAGGGCGGCGGCAAGGCTGATATGGCGATGGCCGGCGGCACCGATGCTTCAAAACTGCCTGATGCGCTCAGGTCCGTGCTGGCTTGGGTGAGCGAGCGGGTTTGAAGATTCGCTGGCAGTAGCCCTTCAACCTTAAGCTGACATCCGCCGGCGGCTGGCAAAACTCAGGGCATCGACAAGCGCCACCAGCACCAGCATGGCCAGCAAAATACTGCTCGTTTCCCCCATCTGGAACAGGCCCATGTGAAAAGCAAGCATTTGGCCCAACCCCCCAGCGCCCACCACGCCCAGCACGGCCGCGGCGCGGATATTGTTTTCCCAGCGGTACAGGGTGTAGCTAGCGAGCTGCGGCAAGATTTGCGGCAGAGTCGCGTACCAAAAAATTTTGGCCTCTGTGATACCGCGGCAACGCAGCGCAAAGGCCGGGCCAGTGCCCGCGTTTTCAATGCTTTCAGCAAACAAGCGGCCCAGCACGCCTGAGGTGTGCAGCGCCAAAGCCAGCGTACCGGCCAGTGGCCCCAAGCCCGCGCTGATCAGCAGCAGCGCTGCCCACACCAGCTCAGGAATGCTGCGCAGCATATTCAACACCGCGCGGCTGATGCCGCGCCAGCGGGCTGGGTCGTCGTGGTGCGTTTTGCTGGCCGGCACGGCCAGGGCCAAACCAAGAATGACCGCCAGCAGTGTGCCCAGTGCGCTCATGGCCAGCGTTTCCAGCGCAGCCCAAACGAGTTTGATCAAGAACTTGCTGCTGGTTTCAGGCACCAACAATTCGCCAACAAACTTGCCCATTCGGCCAGCAGCATCCACACTGAAGAACTGGGCCCACTTCAAGTCAAGCGTCCAAAAGCTGGCAACTGTGAGGCAGACGAGGCCAAACACAAACCAGCATGCCTTGCAGCGCGCAGCGAACAGCGGCGGCGGCATTTTGCGGGGCGATACGCGTAAGGTTTGCACGCTTACCCCAGCTCTTTACGCAACCATGCGCTGGTGGCATCTGCCAGCCACACCAGCAACATAAAAACAATCAGCATGGTGGCGACTTCAGAACCATTGAACATCTTCATCGATGCGTCCATTTGCTGACCCAAGCCGCCCGCACCCACAAAGCCCAGCACGGCAGACGAACGAATGGCGCACTCCCAGCGGTACACCGAATAGCTGGTCAATTCGGCAGCGTTTTGTGGCAGCAGGCCGTAAAAAAACGCTTGCAGGCGCCCCGCGCCGTTGCGCAGCAAACTCTGCGTGACTTGCGCATCGCCGCTTTCCAGAATTTCGGCATAGACCTTGCCCAACATGCCGCCATAGGTCAGTGCAATCGCGATCACGCCCGCCGTTGGCCCCAGGCCCACCACCCGCACAAATATCAGCGCCCAAATCAGTTCCGGGACGCTGCGCAGTACCACCATGACCCAGCGCAGCAGTGTGCGCAACAGAGCGGGAAGCCTGTTCATCTTGCCGGTTAACGCGGACACCGACAAAACCCGCACCGACAGCAGCGCCAGCGGCACGGCCAGCACCAGTGCCAGCGCTATACCCGCAGTGGCAATGGCAACCGTGCGCCAGGTTTCCTTGGCGACCAGCAATAAAAATTCGCCTTCTATTTTGGGCGGAAAGAAGTCACCTAAAAATTTCAAGGTCGGCTTTAAATTGCTGGCCTCAAACAGTGTCCAGACTTTGAACTCAGTCAGTACAAGCGCAGGCCACAGCAGTGCTACGCCAGCCAGTAGCCAGAACAGGCGGCCCACCCAGGCCGGGTCGCGCTTGGAGGGTTCGCGCTTGGGGTTTCGTGAAATCACCGTCTGCATCAGCGGCAGTGCATCGCAGCAGGAAGGGACGGTGCATCGGGCACATCATCAGCAGCTACCGGCGGGCCATCGAGCTCATGCAAGTGCTGCGCGTACAAGTCCTGCAGGTGCCTCGGTGAAACTTGTGCGCTTGGAAGATCAAAAACAAGCTGACCATCGCGCATACCAATGATTCGCGGAAATGACCGCAGTGCCATGTCAACGTGGTGCAAGGTCGCCACCAGCGTTGCGCCGCGCTCGGCAGCGATATCGGTCAGTGCTTGGATGGCTTGCTCACTGCGCGCTGGATCCAGCGCTGACAGCGGCTCGTCAACCAGCAGCAACTGCGCGTTCGACGCCAAAATGCGCGCCAGCCCCACACGTTGCCGTTCACCGCCCGACAAGCGGTCAACCCGCTCGAAAAGCTTGTCAGCCAAATTAAACCTGGCCAGGGCTGCATCAGCCGTTTCAATATGCTTCGGATAAAACAGGCTGGATAGGCTCGCCCAAATACCCATTTGCGGCAAAAGCCCCGCCAGCACCGCCGTCACTACACGCTGGCGCGGGGGCAATGGCGGCACTTGCGGGGCTAAAAATAAGGTCGCTCGCAACTTTTGAAGCCCGCGTATCGACAAGCCCCAAGGGTCTACGTCGCCCAGCTGGAGAGACCCTGTCGTGGGTTTTAAAGCGCAAGCAGTCAATTGCAGCAAGGTGGTTTTGCCCGCGCCGGACGGACCAATGATGGCCACCTGCTCGCCGGAATGCACTTTCAAAGAGACATGCCGCAGCGCATCTGGCACATTGCCTTTGGCTGCGGGATGGCGCGCCGATACATCGGCCAGAAGAACCTGCACCTTGCTAATCAGCCTGTTTATTTAAGCAAGCCGGCACTGCGCGCAGCGGCTTCAATACCGCGGTAGTTTTCGGGCACTGTAGCGATGTATTTGGTCGCACGGTTCAAAGCCAAAATTTCTTTGCCTTCAGGTGTCTTAGGGTCAATGTCCAGCAGCGCTTTTTTAACGCGTTCGCGTTGGGCGGCTGGCATGTCTGCGTGCACTGACCAGTTGTAGTTGAAGTAACCTGGCGTGGAGAAGAACACCACCGCGTCTTTGTCCGACACTTTGCCTTCTTTGACAAACTTGTTCCAAACGGTGATGTCAAGCGCAGCAGCGTCAACCTTTCCGCTGACAACGGAGGCGATGGTGGCATCGTGCGCGCCCGAATAAGCCACGCGCTTGAAGTCCTTGTCAGGGTCAATTTTGGCGTCGAGCAAAAAGCTGCGCGGCATCAAATGCCCAGACGTCGAGGATTGCGAACCAAAACTGACCTGTTTACCTTTGAGGTCAGCCAGCGTTTTGATGCCTGAGCCAGGTTTGGTGATGAACACCGATTGAAACTTGGTGTCTTCCTCGCGCTGGGCAATCGGCACAATTTTGCCGCCTGAACGCACGCTGGCCTGCACAAACGTGAAGCCGCCAAACCAGACCATGTCGACCTGCTTGTTGACCAGCGCTTCCACTGCAGCGGGGTAGTCAGACACAGGAATGAACTCCACTTTTTGACCCAGCTTGCTCTCCAGGTATTTCACAATCGGGCCGAACTTTCGGGTTTGCTCAGTGGCCGCTTCCTGCCGTTAAAGCGGCGATGCCCAGCAATGATTTGATGTTTTGAAAAGAAAAATAAGCCACGTCGGAGTTCTTTCAGGGAAGGGATGGAGTTAAAAGGCTAGAGCGGAACATAAGGAGGTATTTTGGCTGAAAGACAAGGCGCTTTCTCAATGATGCGAAATAACCGTAGAACCCCTTGTCAGCGCAGTTGCAAAGCCTGTCACGCCAGCGTGAGCTGGCTTTGAAAATGCCGCGCTTGGCCTGTCACAGGGTCGGCAAACGCAATCGATTTGGCAAGTAATTGCAGGGGCAAGCTGTAGTCATCATCGGGGGTCTCAGCCACAGGCGGGTACATCCGGTCATTCAAAATCGGCAAGCCCAGAGCGTTCATGTGCACGCGCAGCTGGTGTTTTTTACCCGTGACCGGGCTCAGCGCGTACCTGGCTAATCCGCCACTTTTTTCAATCACATCCATATGGGTTTCGCTGTTGGGTTGGCCCGGCACTTCGCGCTGCCTGAAGAACGGTTCGTCTTCAACGATTCGGCTTTTGCGGGTGATCGGCCATGTCAAATCTTGCCGCCAGGGTGCGATGGCCTCGTAGTGCTTGGTCACTGCATGGTCTCTAAACATGGCCTGATAGGCATTGCGCTCATCCGGCTGCGTGCTGAACAGAACCAGCCCGGCGGTCTCGCGGTCAATGCGGTGAATCGGAATCAAGGTATCAATGCCAAGCCGCTTTTTGAGCCGCACCAGCAGTGTCTCTTGCAGGTAATGGCCAGATGGTGTGACGGGTAAGAAGTGCGGTTTGTCGGCCACGACCAGATGGTCGTCCTGGTACAGCACAGCCTCTTCAAACGGAATGCGCGCCTCCACATCAACGGCGCGGTAGTAGTAAATGCGCATGGGGCCGGGATAAGGCCGTTCCGGGGTGACCAGCCCCCCGAATTCGTCCATCACCAGCTGGTGAGTCATGCGCTCAAGCCACACCTCACGGGTGATGGCGGGGAAGCGCTCAACTAAAAAATCTGTGATGCTGCGCCAATTGCCTGCGGGCAGGCCGACGCAGCTCGGGCCTACGCCGTTTTTTGTGGGCAGGCCGTGCACAGGCAACTGGCTCACCAAGCTCACCTAAACACGTGTGAAAACCAGGTCCCACACGCCGTGGCCGAGCTTGAGGCCGCGGTTTTCAAACTTGGTGAGGGGTCTGTAGTCGGGTTTGGGCGCGTACCCGCCGGCGTCCGGTCCGGCGGTGTTGCGCAGCAGCGGCTCTGCGCTGAGCACCGCCAGAATTTGTTGGGCATACGGCGCCCAGTCGGTGGCGCAGTGCAGGTAGCCGCCGGGCTTGAGGCGGGCGGCCAGCTTGGCGATCAGCGGCGGTTGGATCAGGCGGCGTTTGTTGTGCTTGGTCTTGTGCCAAGGGTCAGGAAAAAAGATGTGCGCGCCATCCAGGCTTTGCAGCGGCAGCATGTGGTCAATGACTTCGACTGCGTCGTGCTGCAGGATGCGGATGTTGGTGAGTGATTGCTCGGCCACGCGCTTGAGCAGTGCGCCCACGCCGGGCGTGTGTACTTCGCAGCACAAAAAATTATCTTGCGGCCGCAGCGCGGCAATTTGCGCGGTAGCTTCGCCCATGCCAAAGCCGATCTCGAAAATGGTCGGTGCCTGGCGTTCAAACCTGGCCGCAAAGTCCAGGGGCTGAGCAGTGTAGGGCAGCAAAAAACGCGGTCCGACATCGCTGAATGCTTTGGCCTGACCGGCGGTGGTACGACCGGCGCGCAGCACAAAACTGCGGACAGTGCGCATAAATGGCTGCGGGTCGGGTGGGAGGGTGGAATCGTTCACCGACGGATTTTAGTGCCCGTAGCGCTCTGCCCAGGCCTGGGTCCAGTGCCTCAGTGCGTCGGCTGCAAGGCCGGCCTGTGTGTCCAGGCCCAGAACGCTAGCGGCGGCGTTGAGCGCGGCCAGCGGGTCGCTCAGGTCCAGGGCCTCTGCGCCGTTTTGCTTGCTGAGCTTTTCGCCGTTGGCACCCAGCACCAGCGGCGTGTGCAGGTACTGCGGTGTGGGCAGGCCCAGGGCGCGCTGCAACTGGATCTGCCGCGCGCTGTTGTCGGCCAGGTCCTGACCGCGCACCACGTGGCTGACACCTTGCGCGGCATCGTCCACCACCACGGCCAGCTGATAGGCCCACAGCCCGTCGGCACGGAGCAGCACAAAGTCGCCCACCTGCGTGCTGACATTCTGGCTTTGCTGTCCTAAGTGGCGGTCGTTCCAGTCCAGTGCGCCAGCTTGCGTTGCAAAGCGCCAGGCGCGGGCCGTCTTACCCTGCAGGCCATGGCGGCAGGTGCCGGGGTAGACCAACTCACCATGGCGCTCGCGTGGCTGACCGGCGCCCGCCAGTGCCTGCGCGATGTCCTGGCGCGTGCAGCCACAGGGGTAGGCGCGGCCTTGCGTGATGAGCTGCTGCAGCGCTGCCTCGTACAGCGCGCTGCGCGCAGACTGGTACAGCGGCGCTTCGTCCGGCTGCAGACCGCAGGCGGCCAGTTGCGTGAAAATGGTTTGGTCTGCACCGGGCACACAACGCGGTGTGTCCACGTCTTCCATGCGCACCAGCCAGCGCCCGCCGTGGGCGCGTGCGTCAAGCCAGCTGGCCAGCGCAGCCACCAAAGATCCGGCATGCAGCGGACCGGTGGGTGAGGGCGCAAAGCGCCCGGTGTAGGGGGGCTGACTCAAGGTGGGGCTGAAGAAAACCCTCTGCCGCGCTCAGGCGATGGCCAGGGCCATTTCAAGACCTGACACAAAACCGTCCTCGACACGGTGGCCCAGGCACCAGTCACCGCACAGGCCGATGCCGGCCTTGGCGTCCCAGGCATGCGACTGGCCCAGCGGCTCCGTGGTTTGGGCATAGCGCCAGCGATGAACCTCGGCGTGCGGCGGCTCCGCGCGTATGCCGGTGACTTCGGTGAAGGCCCTCAGCAGCTTGGCTTTGACGCGCTCAGGACCGTCTTCCAGGTGGCGTTGCGACCAGTCGGGGCTGGCCTGCACGGTCCAGCGTTCTATGAGTTCACGCCCGGGCTTGGATGATTCGCGCGCCAGCCAGGCGATGCGGTGGTGCGTGCTGCGCGCAGCGTTCCACTGCGGGCCCAGGTGCGACAGCGTGGGCTGCATGGCTTGGGGAAAAGCCAGCATCAAGGTCCAGCAAGGCGCCACATCGACCCGGGACATCTGTGCCAGCAAAGTCATGCATTGCTGAGAGTTCAGCAGCAAGGCTTTGGCTTGCGGTGAGGGCACGGCCAGCACCACCTGGTCAAAGCCTGAATAAACATGTTGGCTGCCGTCCGGCCCTTCGGTTTGCAGTTGCCAGCGTTCGGGGTGCAGCTTGTCGCGCTCGATGCGCACGACCTGGGTCTCCAGCGACAACTGACCTGCCGCTTCAATGGGCCGGGCCCATTGGCGCACCAGCGCGTTCATGCCGGGTGTGGCGACCCAATGCGACTCTTTGGGCGGCAATGCCGCCGCCACCACACGGCCGGCGCCATCCAGAATGCGCACGGTGTTGGCACTCCAGGGGCGCACCAGACCTTGGGCGGTTTCCAGCGCTTTGGCAAAGCGCGCGTCGCGCACAGTGAAGTACTGGGTGCCGTGGTCAAAGCTTCCAAACTCTGTGCGCCTGGTGGCCATGCGCCCGCCGGTGCCCCGGCTTTTTTCGAACACCGAAACGCGGTGGCCCGCTTGCATCAACGTGCGCGCGCAGGCTATACCGGCGATGCCGGCACCGACCACGGCGATGTGGCGTTGCGAATGGGCCTTGACAGAAACAGGCCGGGCAATAGGGCGTGATTTGGGAGGCATGTCTTTTGTACTTTTTTAGATTGAATGTCGTGGCAAAGATCGTGGTGATTGTCGGTCCCGGGCATTGGTTTTAATTCAGCGCCCTCAAGCCGCACTCTACACGCTGGCGGCGCGCTCAGCCATGCGGGGCTTCACGGGTCCCAGCAGCGCCAGCCGGGTCGACGGATTTTCCAGCTGCGCCAGCCACCATTGCAGCGCCCGGCCGGTTTGCGTGCCGGCATCCTGCCGCCAGGCGTAACTGGTTTTGGCCACCTGGCTCGGACGTTGTACCTGCATGGCGATCAACTGGCCCGTGTCTATGTAGGCTTTGGCCATGTAGGTGGGCAAAAAACCGCCGCCCATGCCGCGCAACTGGGCATCGAGTTTGGCCGGCATGCCCGGCACGGTGAACACGTCCTGCCCGCCCAGCAGCCCCAAGGTCAGGCCGCTGCCACGCTGCACCGAGTCGGCCACTGCCACCGCCCGGTGCTGGCGCAACAGCGCGTCGCTCAGCGGCTGCGGCGCCTGAGCCAGGGGGTGCTGCGGCGCCACCGCGTAGACAAAATCCAGCTTGCCCAGCGGCTTGCTGTGAAAGCCCGAACGGTTGGCGCTGGGTTCGAGCACCACGCCAATGGCCAGATCGGCCTGACCCGAAGTCAAGGCTTCCAGGGTGCCGGACAAGGCTTCTTCACGAACCTTCAGCCGCGTTGGCGGGCCCAAGGCTAAAAAGGCCTGGCACAGCTCCATCACGGTGCTGCGTGAGATCACACTGTCCACGGAGAGCGTGAGTTGCGGCTCCCAGCCGGTGGCCACGCGCTTAACCCGGTTGGCCACGGCGTCGATCTCAAGCAGCAGGCGATTGCCTTCGCGCAGCAGTTCTTTGCCGGCTTCGGTCAGCCGCGCCTGGCGCGATGAGCGGTCAAACAGCAACACGTCCAGCGCGGTTTCAAGTTGGCGTACGCGGTAGCTCAGAGCGCTGGGCACCAGCCCGAGTTCGCGCGCTGCCGCTGCCATGCTGCCGGTGCGCTCGACGGTGGCAATCATGTCCAGCGCGCCGGGGGTGAGTGCGTCACGAAAATTGCTCAT
>CANNNH010000006.1 GCA_947505915.1 Comamonadaceae bacterium | reverse complement strand
AGACCCACGCGTGACAAACGATGTGGCAACAAAGTGCCAGAAAAATGGTGCATGAAAAATCCAGTGAAAAAGGAGCGCTTGCGGCCATCGGCCTGCAACACGCGGCATTGAACAAGGCAGCAGGTCAAAGACCTGGTGCAAAACCTAGAACCCGGCGCAAGACCCGGGCGATGGTGTTCAAAGTGAAGGCGGGCCGCGGCTCAAGGGCAGGCCGGTGACCTGCAGGGCGCGGGCACTCGGGGCCGATGCAGCCGCCATGTGCCGCAGCGGCACCGGCAAGCTGGCAGCCGATGGGGCAGGCAGCAAGGCCAGGCCAAGTGAGCCGCACCAGGTGCAATGGCCTTGGTTGGAGGTCTCTTGCGCATCGCCCTGCGCGGGGGTGTACGCAGCGTTGAATGCAAGGCCTTTGCTGCTGTCTACGTTGCAGACACCGCCGAGTTTGCCGCTGCGCGTGTCCATCGACAGCGCCGCCGCCGGCGCGGCCAGCGCCGACAGCACGGCGAGAAAGCTCAGCCAGACCGCCAGGCGAAAAGCCAGCGGACGCAAGTAAGGGTGAGACAAGTCAGTGCGCGACACGATTGAAATTATAGGAGCGCACTGGCAGGCGTCTTAACGACCGGCGTTCGGGAAGAACAGCTGCTGGCCGTTGATCTTGTAGCCGGCAATCACCGTCTGGCCGGCGGGCGAGACGATCCAGTCGGCAAACTTCTGCGCATCGGCCACTTTCACGTGCGGATGTTTGGCCGGATTCACCACCAGTACGCCGTACTGGTTAAAGAGTCGCTGATCGCCCTCGACCAGCACCGCCAGCTTGGCCGGGTTCTTGAAAGCCAACCAGGTGGCACGGTCGGCCAGCACATAGGCGTCCAGGCTGGCGGCCATGTTCAAGGCCGGGCCCATGCCGCAACCGCAAGACTTGTAGGCCGCATAAGCGGGCACACCGACGCCAGCCAGTGCCCAGTAGCGCAACTCTGCTGCGTGCGTGCCGCTCTTGTCGCCGCGCGAAATGAAAGCGCCGTTGCCGGCTTGAAGTTTTTGCAAAGCCTGCAAAATGTTCTGGCCCTTGACCTGAACCGGGTCGGCGGCCGGGCCGATCAGCACAAAGTCGTTGTACATCACGGGCAGTCGCTTGATCGCAAAACCTTCGGCCACCACTTTTTCTTCGGCCACCTGGTCGTGCACAAACAGCACATCGGCGTCGCCGCGGCGGCCCATGTCAATGGCCTGGCCGGTGCCCAGTGCAACCACCTTGATATCAATGCCGGTGGCTTTTTTGAACTCGGGTAGCAAGAAAGAAAACAAGCCGGACTGCTCGGTCGAGGTGGTCGAAGCCATCACGATGTTCGGGCTTTGAGCCTGGGCCAGGCCGGCGCCTGCAAGAAGACCCGCCCACAAGAGCAGCGTTGAAAAACGACGGGCCAGATTGCCTTGACGGCCATGGTAGCTTTGCTTCATCCTAATTCCCCTTTTAAAAATTGTGCGGCAGCCGGTGGCAGCTGCAGATTGAAAAAATCGTGCACCGGCGCGTCAGCAAGTATTTGTCCCTGCTCCAGGTAAATCACCCGGCTGGCCAGGCGCTTGACCTGGCCCAGGTTGTGGCTGCTGAAAACCAGGGTCATGCCGGCGGCAGCGAACTCGGCCATCAGCGTCTCGACCTCGCGCTTGGCGGCCGGGTCCAGGCTGGAGGTGGGCTCATCGAGCAGCAAGACCTGCGGCTGCAAAGCCCAGGCGCGTGCCAGCGCCAGCCGCTGCTGCTGACCGCCGGAGAGCGTTTTGGCAGGCCGCTGAGCCAGCTCGGCCAGCCCCACCTGCTCAAGAGCTGCCAGCGCCTGCACGCGGGCTGCGCGCCAGCCGGTGCCGGCCATCCACAAGCCCAGGGCCACATTGTTTTGCGCCGTGGTACGCAGCATGTAAGGGCGCTGAAACAGCATGGCCTGCGGGGCGGCATGCGGGCGCAGATTGAGCCCGCCGGAGGCCGGCAGCAAGCCATGAATCAGGCGCAGCAAAGTGCTCTTGCCACTGCCGTTAGAGCCGACCAGCGCCACCCGCTCGCCGCGCGCAATGTTCAGCGTGCAAGCGGAGAGTGCCGCAAAAGGGCCGAAGTGCACGCTGGCCTCACGCAGCGAAATCAGAACATCACCGGCATGCTGCGGGCCGTCTTGGCTGAGCGCGTTCATCCGGCTGGCCCCAAGCCGGCAGAACGGTCGGCCGGGTGACGGCTTGCCGTGTCGCCCTGCATTTCACGGCCCTCCCGCCAGTAGCGAATCAAGGCAATCAAGGCATTGAGCAGCAAGACCACCAACAGCAGCAGCACGCCCAGCGCCAGCGCCAACGGCAAGTCACCCTTGCTGGTTTCCAGCGCAATGGCGGTGGTCATCACGCGCGTGAAGCCTTCGATGTTGCCGCCCACCACCATCACCGCACCCACCTCAGAGATGGCCCGACCGAAAGCCGCAATCACCACAGTCAGCAAAGCGTAGCGCTCGTCCCACAACAAAATCAGGCCGCGCCAGACCGTGCCCGCGCCCAGCGACTGCAACTGCTCGCCATGCAGGCGCTCGGCGTCGTCAATGCTCTGGCGTACCAAAGCCGTGACAACCGGTAGCACCAGCAAGGCTTGCGCCAACACCATGGCCTTGAAAGAAAAAAGCCAGCCCAGAAAACCCAGTGGGCCCGAGCGCGACAGCAGCAGGTACACCACCAGACCCACCACCACCGAGGGCAGCGCCAGCGCGGTGTTGAGAAAAGCCAGCACCACACCGCGCCCTGCAAAGCGGGCCACGCCCAGCCAGGCGCCCAGCACCAGCCCTAGGCTGCAGGCCAGCACGCAGGCGCAGGCACTGACCGCCAGCGAACGCAGCACGATGCCGGCCAGCACCGGGTCCAGCGTGGTGATCAGGGAAAAAGCAGTGAGGACGCTGTCTTGAAAAGTGTTCATATGGGGCGTTGCGCCCGTGAAGGCTTGCGCACTGTAGCCTAGTTGCAGCGGCTTTTTGGCGCATCGGTATTGGCGAGCTATGAAGCCTTTTGCATAGGAATCAGGCCTTTTTTGGAGGGACTGCAGCGACTACGGCGCCCCCACGGCCGCCATTCATAATCAGCTGCATAAGCCCATGCACAAAGTCCAACTGTCTTACCAGCTGTCTGCCGAACGCAGCCCGAACGCGCTGATCCGCAACCCTTTGCTGGACCTGCTGCACGCGGTGCGTGAGCACGGCTCGATTTCGGGTGCGGCTCGCCACCTGGGACTGTCTTACCGCCATGTCTGGGGCGCACTCAAAGATGCTGAGCAATCGCTGGGCCACCCGCTGATCGTCTGGGAAAAAGGCCAGCGCGCGCTGCTCACAGAATTCGGCCAAAAATTACTTTGGGCCGAGCGCCAGGCCCAGGCGCGCCTGGCGCCCCAAATTGAAGCCCTGCGCGGCGACATCGAGCGCGCACTGGCCATGGCCTTTGACGACAATGCCCACGTGCTGGTGCTTTACGCCAGCCATGACGCGGCGCTGGCAGCACTGCGTCAGCACACCGCGCCCGGCGGTCTGCACATGGACATCCGTTTCATGGGCAGTGTGGACGCGATTGCCGCGCTGAACGCCGGGCGTTGCCAGATGGCCGGTTTTCACACCTTGGAGCGACCCGGCTCTGACTCTCAGGCGGCGCTGGCTTACAGGCGCCAACTCAAACCCGGGCTGCACAAGCTGATAGGCTTTTCTTTCCGGATGCAGGGCCTCTTGGTGGCGCGCGGCAATCCGCTGGGCATCACCAGCCTGCCGGATCTGCTGCGCCCGGGCTTGCGCTACATCAATCGCGCCAGCGGCACCGGCACGCGCGTGCTACTTGATGAGTTACTGGCACAACAACGCATCGATCCGGCCGGTATCCACGGTTACGCCACGCAAGAGCCTTCGCATGCCGCTGTAGCCCAGGCAGTCGCCAGCGGCGCAGCAGACGCAGGCCTGGGCATCGAGGCTGCGGCCCTGGAAAAAGGCCTGGACTTCATTCCGCTGGTGCGCGAGCGCTACCACCTGGTGTGCCTCAAATCAGCGCTGACGCAGCCGCCCGTGCTGGCCTTGTTGCAAGTCTTGCAAAGCCGGGCTTGGGCGGCCACGCTGGCGCAGTTGCCCGGCTACAGCGCCGAGGGCGCGCAAAGCGGCCAGGTACTGGCCTTGCGCGCCCATTTACCGTGGTGGCGTTACCGGCAGGAAAAAACCACTCACAGCGCGCAGGACCTGAAACCGCAAAAAATATCGTCCCGCCCGGGCAAATAAAAGTTGCGGTATTTGGGTGACTTCATGCGTGCCCGCGTGGCAAAGGAGCCGCCGCGCAAGGCCTTGTGGGTGCCGAACCAGGGCGCAGAGTAGTCTGCATACGGGCCGGCCTGAAAGCCGGGGTAAGGCGCAAAGTTATTGCCCGTCCACTCCCACACATCACCCCAGCGAAAACCGCGCCTGTCGGCGCTGTGCGCTGCAATCTCCCACTCGACTTCAAAGGGCAAACGCCGCCCGGCCCAGCGGCACCAGGCGTCGGCTTCCCACCAGCTCATGTGCATGGCCGGCTGCTGCCCCAACATGCGCTGCGACTGACCAAAACGCGTTTGCATCACCGCACCGCTGGCAACGCCGATTTCCTCTACGTAGCGCGGCCCGCGCCGCCCTTCTGACGGGCTGATCGCTTGCAACCAGTGCCAACCTTCAGCGTGCCACAGTTCGCTGCGGTCGTAGCCGCCGTCCGCCACAAACTCCACATACTGCGCCCAGCTGACGGGCTGCGCATCGATCTCGAATTCGGGTACGTTCACATCATGCTGGCCGGCCTCGTTGTCAAACACAAAACCCGGGCTATCGGCAGCGCTGCCCATAGACCAGCGCGTGGCCGGCATGTGCAAGGGCTCACGCAGCGTCATGGCGGCCGGCGTCAATGCCTTGCGCAAGGGCGCGTCCAGCGGCAAACCAAGGGCTTGCAAAGCCGAGGTCATGGCCTCGGCATGCATGTCCTCATGGAACAGGCAAAGACGGTAAAAATAAAGTGCCTGGTCAGAGTCCCCGGCTTTTTCCAGCAAGCTCAGGGTACTTTCAAAGGTTTGCAGCAAATAAGCGCGGCAGCCCTCTACACCGGGCAGGTCCAGCGACCAGCGACTGTCGTGCGCAACATGGCTGGAGTCCCACCAGCGGTCGGCATTGGGCTCTATGGAGGGCAGGCATGCTGCGCCGGGGTCGCACTCGGCGCCCTGGTGACGCAGCAGATTGCGGCCGATCCAGCGCTCCTGAAACCAGCCCAAGTGACCCACCTCCCACAGGGGCGGGTTGAGAATTGGCAGGCGGGGGACTGAAAAACCGCCCGCCTCCAAAGACTGCTGAAACTGCCTGAGCAAGTGCAGCGTGTGGTTGCGCGCATCCATCAGGGCCAGCGACAAAACTTCGCGCCCACCCTGGCGGATGCCGGAAGAGTCGATCAAGCCCGGGCTGTCGCCGGGCGCAGGCGCAGGTGGGGCCATGGCAGTTGCGTCCAAAAATCAATAAATTCGAAATCATTGTGGCACCAGCCCCAGCGCGCCCTGAACAGCGCTTTCCATCTCAACAGCTGGTTTCGAATGGAAAATGATGAATTTTCAGCCTGAAAGTGCCCAAAACCCAGTCCGGCGGGCCCAGTTGTCGATAAACTACGAGACCGCCTCCGAACCCACAAGCCAATCAGCATGGCGCTCAATGGCCATGGTTCGACATGAGGCCAGTTACCAGGGACACCCATGAAACTACTTTTAAAGTTATCCAAAGCTGTAGACGGGCTGAACACCCAGGTCGGCAGACTGACGATGTGGCTGATTTTGGCCACCACGCTGATCAGCGCCGGCAACGCGCTGGTGCGTAAATTCTTCAACATGAGCTCCAACGGTCTGCTGGAGATCCAGTGGTACCTGTTTGCCGCGGTCTTCATGCTGGGCGCCGGTTATGGCTTTTTGAAGAACTCACATGTGCGCATCGACTTCATCTCGACCAAGCTCAGCGACCGCGGCCGTAACTGGGTTGACGTGCTGGGCATCGCTTTCGTGCTGATTCCTTTTTGCCTGATCACCATCGGACTGGGCTGGCCGTTTTTTGTTCAGGCGCTGGTCAGCGGCGAAATGTCGCAAAACGCCGGCGGATTGATCCGCTGGCCGGCCTATGTCCTGATCCCCCTGGGTTTTGCCCTGCTGTTGCTGCAAGCCCTGTCCGAGATGGTCAAACGTGTCGCTTTTTTAAGAGGTGAGGGGCCCGATGTTCTGAACAGCGAAGACAGCAAATCGGACGAGCAAAAGCACCTCGAAGAACTTGAAGCCAAAACTGCCCGTCTGCTGGCCGGAGACAAATAAATGCAAACCACTTTTTTGGCGCAACAGTTTGTGCCGCTCATGTTCATAGGGCTTTTTGCAGTGCTGCTGACCGGCTTTCCGGTGGCCTTCGGTCTGGCTGCCGTCGGCCTGGCCTTTGGTTTTGTCGGTATTGAGGCGGGCATTTTCCCCGCCGCCATGTTCCAGGCACTGCCCTTGCGCATCTTCGGCATCATGCAAAACGACACCTTGCTGGCCATCCCCTTCTTCACCTTCATGGGCATCATTCTGGAGCGATCCGGCATGGCCGAGGACCTGCTGGAAACCGTGGGTCAGGTCTTTGGTCCGGTGCGCGGTGGCGTGGCCATCGCCGTGATCCTGGTCGGCGCCCTGCTGGCGGCCACCACCGGTGTGGTGGCGGCTGCAGTGATTTCCATGGGGCTGATTTCGCTGCCCGTGATGCTGCGCTACGGCTACAGCCGGACCATCGCCACAGGGACCATCACGGCTTCCGGCACCCTGGCCCAGGCGATACCGCCCTCGCTGGTGCTGATCGTGCTGGCTGACCAGCTTGGCCGCTCTGTGGGTGACATGTACTCGGGCGCCCTCATTCCAGGTCTGTTGCTGGTCGGCCTGTACCTTCTGTTCATTGTGATGGTCGCCATCTTCAAACCAGCCATGGTGCCGGCGCTGCCCCCCGAAGCCCTGCTCTACAAAGAAGACAACGGCCGCTCCGGCCACCGCTCACTGCTGGTGCTGGTGCTGCTTTGCGCGGCAGTCGGTTTTAGCTGGGCGCAAGTGCACGACGGATTGATGACAGGCTGGCTGGAACGCGCCACCGCGTCGCCCGGCGACGAAATCGTCATCATGTCGCTGACCCTGGCCTCGCTGACCGGACTGGCCCTGGCCATCATCAACCGCGCATCCAAGCTGGGCTTGCTCTCCAAACTGGCCGAGCAGGTGACCTTTGTGCTGATGCCGCCGCTGATCCTGATCTTTCTGGTTTTGGGCACCATCTTTCTGGGTGTGGCCACACCGACCGAAGGCGGCGCTATGGGCGCGCTGGGCGCCTTGATTCTGGCCATGGGCAAACGCCGCATGAGCATGACCCTGCTCAAGCAGGCCCTGGAAAACACCGCCAAGCTGGCGTCCTTCGTGCTGTTCATCCTGATCGGCTCGACGGTGTTCAGCTTCACCTTCAATGCCGCCGACGGCCACATCTGGGTCGAGCACCTGTTTGACGGCATACCGGGCGGCGCCTGGGGCTTTCTGGTGGTAGTGAACATCCTGGTGTTCGTTCTGGGCTGCTTCATCGACTTCTTCGAGATTGCCTTCATCGTGATTCCGTTGCTGGCCCCGGTGGCCGAGAAGATCCTGCCCGGCCTGGTGCCCGGCATGACGGCTGACCAGGCCATGATCTGGTTTGGCGTGATCATTGCGATGAATTTGCAAACTTCATTTCTGACACCGCCCTTTGGCTTTGCACTTTTTTACCTGCGCAGCGTGGCAGCCAAGTTTGACTACAAAGACCGCGTCACCGGCCAGCTGATTCCCTCGGTTAAAACCAGCGAGATCTACAAGGGCTCGATCGCTTTCATCATCTTGCAGCTGATCATGGTGGTGGCGGTCATTGCCTTCCCGGTGCTGGTCACAGGCGGTATCTCCAAAGACAAGGACCTGAGCGCAGAGCAGATCATGCAGCAGCTCGACATCCCCACTGCTGCTGAGGGCGCAGACCCGACGGCCGACACTGAAAAGCCGGCGACAGACGCGCCAGCCGAAGGCAGCAAGGCCCAGGACGACGATCCCATGAAAGCACTCATGGACGATGTCGCCAAAGGCGATGGCAAGAAGAAGCCCTGAGGGTTTTGAAAGGTATGCCCGCTTCGCAGCGGGCATGAAAAAAGCCCCGCATCGCGGGGCTTTTTTGTTGGTTAGCAGAGACTCCGCTGATTACAGCTTTTGCGCCTGCATGAAGCCGTCGAAACGGGCTTCCGTGAAACGGAACCAGAGGTTTTGCTCTTTACGGAAATCAGAGTAGTCGTCGTAAACCTTTTTCCAGTTGGGGTTCTTGGCGCTGATTTCAGCGTACAGCTTCATGGACTCTTTGTAAGCCAGATCCATCACGTCCTTAGGGAAAGGCAGCACTTTGGCTTTTTGACCCACCAGCGTCTTCAGGGCAGCCGGATTGCGAGCGTCGTACTTGGCTTGCATATCGACGTGAGCAAAGGCAGCAGCGGCTTCAACGATGGCTTTGTTTTCTGCCGACAGAGCCTCGAAGGCCTTGTTGTTGATGAAGACGTCCAGCTGGGGACCGCCTTCCCACCAGCCAGGGTAGTAGTAAAAAGGGGCAACCTTGTTGAAGCCCAGTTTCAGGTCGTCATAAGGACCGACCCACTCGGCCGCATCGATGGTGCCTTTTTCCAGCGCGGTGTAGATCTCACCGCCCGGGATGTTTTGCGGCACGCCGCCCATGCGCTCAATGACCTTGCCGGCAAAGCCGCCGACGCGGAATTTCAGGCCCTTGATGTCTTTGGCCGACTTGATTTCTTTGCGGTACCAGCCGCCCATCTGAGCGCCTGTGTTGCCGCATGGGAAGTTGACGATGTTGTACTTGGCGTAGAACTCACGCATCAGCTTGCCGCCGTTGCCGTGGTACATCCAGGCGGTCATCTGGCGGCTGTTCAGGCCGAAGGGGATGGCGCAACCGAGGGCAAAAGTCTCGTCTTTGCCGAAGAAGTAGTAAGGCGCTGTGTGGGCCATTTCAACGGTGCCGTTCTGCACGCCGTCCACCACACCGAAAGCTGGCATCAGTTCGCCGCCGGCATGCACAGTGATGACAAACTTGCCGCCGGACATTTCGCCGACTTTTTTGGCAAATGTTTCAGCTGCGCCGTAAATCGTGTCCAGCGCTTTAGGAAAGCTGGAAGCCAGGCGCCAGCGGATGTTGGCAGCCGGGGCCTGAGCCTGCACAGCAGGGGCAACGCCGGCCGCGAGAACACCCGCGATACCTGCATTTTTGATGACGAGACGACGGTCCATAAGAAACTCCTTAATTGTTACAAACGCTGTATTTTAAGAGATAGGCAGCCAAAGGTATTGGTGCTTACCCGTGAAAAAACCGGTGTTTACCCCTGAAAAAAGGGCTGCAAATTGACCGGCTTGGTCTTTGCAGCCTAGCGCTGACGCTCAATCAGGGCGTAGGCGTCATGCGCATGAATCGATTCTTGGTTGACCACCTCAACCCGGTAGCTGCCGATGCGGGTGTCGGCCTCGAGCGCCACGGCCACATCGCGAATCAGGTCTTCTACAAATTTGGGGTTGGCATACGCATGCTCTGTGACCCATTTTTCGTCCGCCCGTTTGAGCAGGCCCCAGAGCTCGCTGGAGGCATTGTTTTCGGCCACGCGCACCAGCTCGCTCAAGTCCATGGGCAAAGCCGGGTCTCGCAGTTCAACACGCATGCTGATGAATGAGCGTTGGTTGTGCGCGCCATTGTCTGAGACCTCTTTGGAGCAGGGGCACAGCGACTTGACAGGGACCACAGCTTGCAAGCTCAAACGGGTCTGGCCGGCACGGTGCTCGGCGATCCATTGGCCGTCGTACTCCATCAGGCTTTGCAAGCCCGACACCGGCGCGGCTTTGCGCACAAAAAACGGAAAGCTCACCTCGATGCGTCCGTCCTCGGCTTCTAAAAGCGTCAACATGGCTTTGATTTCGGCACTCAACAAGGGTGCAGTGAGGGGAACGCCCCTGACTTCCAGGGACTCAAGCCAGGCGATCAGGCGCGACATGTGGGCGCCCTTTTTCTGGGCGCTGAGCGCCACGTCCAGCGTCCAGTGGCCCACCGTAGCTTGCAGCTTGCCGGCGACCATCACGCTCAGCGGGTAGCGCAGTGACTTGATGCCCACGCGCTGGATCGGCATGTCGCGCACATCCGCTCTGGCCTGCACATCGGGCATGGCCGTCAAGCTGTTTGCCAGCGTCAGGCCGTTGTTGAGGTCAAGCTTCATGCGACCGACTTCAGAACCACTTTGGCGGCCCGCTCAGGCAAATAAGCTGCAAAACGGGCCATCACCGTGGCTTCTATGCCGGCTGCATCCAGCCCTTGCAGGGCCATCAGCGCAGCCACATCACCGTGCTCGGTGAATTCATCCTTGAGTCCCAGTTGCAGCAAGGGCTTGTGGATCCCGGCTTGCAGCAAGGCTTCGCTCACGGCACTGCCGGCGCCGCCCATCAGGCAGGCGTCTTCTACCGTGACCAGGGCTTGGTGTGTGGCCGCCACTTCAAGCAGCAAGGCCGTGTCCAGGGGTTTGGCCCAGCGCATATTGACGACCGTAGCGCCGAGTTTTTCAGCGGCTGCCAGGGCCGGGTAGAGCAAAGTGCCAAAGGCCAGGATGGCCAGGCCGGCACCTTGACGGCGCACTTCACCGCGGGCAAAAGGCAGCGCTTGCAGCCCCGGCTCGGTCGCCACGCCGGCACCGGCGCCGCGCGGGTAGCGCACAGCCACCGGGTGGTTTTGCTCAAATGCCGTTGTCAGTAACTTGCGGCACTCGTTCTCATCGGCCGGGCAGGCGATGCTCATGTTCGGGATGCAACGCAAAAAAGCAATGTCATAAGCACCGGCGTGCGTGGCACCATCGGCGCCGACCAGGCCGGCGCGGTCCAGGGCAAACACCACGGGCAGGTTTTGCAGGGCGACGTCGTGAATCAGCTGGTCATAGCCACGCTGCAAGAAGGTCGAGTAAATCGCCACCACCGGTTTGAGGCCTTCACAGGCCATGCCGGCGGCAAAGGTCACCGCGTGTTGCTCAGCAATGCCGACGTCGTAGTAGCGGCCCGGGAAACGCTGGTGAAACTCGACCATGCCCGAGCCTTCGCGCATGGCAGGCGTGATGCCCACCAGGCGCGGGTCCTGCTCGGCCATGTCGCACAGCCAGCGGCCGAAGACCTGCGTGAAGGTCTGCTTGGCAGGTAGGGCGGATTTTTGCAGCCCTATGGCCGGATCAAACTTACCGGGGCCGTGGTAGGCCACCGGGTCGGCCTCGGCGAGCTTGTAGCCCTGACCTTTTTTGGTCACCACGTGCAGGAACTGCGGGCCCTTGAGCTGACGGATGTTTTCCAGCGTGGGGACCAGCGATTCGAGGTCGTGGCCGTCAATGGGGCCGATGTAGTTGAATCCGAAATTCTCAAACAAAGTGGCCGGCACCACCATGCTCTTGGCATGCGACTCCAGGCGCTTGGCCAGCTCAAACAGCGGTGGCGCGCCCTTGAGCACCTGCTTGCCGACGTTCTTGGCGGCGGCGTAGAACTGCCCGCTCATGAGTTGCGCCAGATAGCGGTTCAGCGCGCCCACAGGCGGGCTGATGCTCATGTCGTTGTCGTTCAGGATGACCAGCAGATTGCAATCGCAAACGCCGGCGTTGTTCAGCGCCTCGAAAGCCATGCCGGCGCTCATGGCGCCGTCACCGATGATGGCCACCGCGTGGCGGTCCTCGCCCTTTTGCTTGGCGGCCATGGCCATACCCAAAGCAGCTGAAATCGAGGTGGACGAATGCGCCGTGCCAAAGGTGTCGTACTGGCTTTCGCTGCGCCGCGGAAAGCCTGAAAGACCATCCAATTGACGCAAGGAATGCATGCGGTCACGCCGGCCGGTGAGGATTTTGTGCGGGTAGGTCTGGTGGCCCACGTCCCAGACCAGGCGGTCTTCGGGGGTGTTGAAAACATAATGCAGCGCCACCGTGAGCTCCACTGTGCCCAGGTTGGAGCTCAGATGTCCGCCGGTGCGCGATACGCTCTCCAGCAGGTAAGCGCGCAGTTCGTCGGCCACGCGTTGGAGCTGGTTGCGCGGCACCAGGCGCAAGTCGGCCGGGCTGTTGATGGTTTCTAGCAATGGGTACATCCGGGTGTTCCTCAGAAACCGCGATTGACAAGCATGTCGGCCAGCGCCCGCAAGGCTGCCGTATTCTCCAAGTCCGCGGCCCGCAGGCTGGAGTGGGCTTGCGAAAGCAATTCCTGCGCGTATTTTTTAGAAGCCTGCAGCCCCATCAGGGAGACAAAGGTCGGCTTGTCCTGGGCGGCGTCTTTGCCGGCCGTCTTGCCCAGCGTGCCGGAGTCGGCCACCACGTCCAGCACATCATCGACCACCTGAAAGGCCAGCCCCAGGGTGGCGCCATAGTCGCTCAGGGCACGTTGCGCTGAAACGGTAGGCCTGCCGCAGGCTGCGCCCATCATGACGCTGGCTTGCAACAGTGCACCGGTCTTGAGCTTGTGCATTTCATGCAACTGCGCAGCGCTGATGGGCTGGCCGACACTGGCCAGGTCAATCGCCTGCCCGCCCGCCATACCCTGAAAGCCGGCGGCTTGCGCCAGCATGCGGCACAGCAGCGCCTGCATGCCGGCGGGCATGGTGCTGTCGTCAGGGGTCAGCAGCTCAAAGGCCAGCGCCTGCAGCGCATCGCCGGCCAGCAACGCCTGTGCCTGACCAAAGCGCACATGCACCGTGGGCTTGCCGCGGCGCAGCACATCGTTGTCCATGCAAGGCATGTCGTCATGCACCAGCGAGTAAGCGTGAATCAGCTCAACCGCGCAAGCAGCCCGCAAAGCGGCCTGGTGGTTGCCGGCCACGGCCTCACAGGCGGCCAGTACCAGCAGGGGACGCAAGCGTTTACCCCCGTCCAGCACGGCGTAGCGCATGGCTTCACCCAAGCCGGCCGGGGTCGGACAGGTTTGCGGGCAGGCCACCCCGTTTTGCAAGGCTGTCTCGACCCGTTCGAGCTGAAGCGCGCTCCAGCCGGGCAAGTCAAAGGAAGCGCCGCTGAGCGTCTTGGGGGAGTTCAATGAATTCAAAGCTTTATTCCTGTGCCCAGGGTTTGAGTTCGCCGCCATCGAGCACCTTGATTTGCTGCTCCACGGCTGCCAGCTTGTCGCGGCAATAGGCCAGCAACTGGGCGCCGCGCTGGTAACCGGCCAGCAACTGATCCAGGGGCATTTGACCGCCTTCGAGCTCCAGGACCAGTTTTTCAAGCTCTTGCAAAGCAGCCTCGTAATCGGCGGGCTCGGTCGAGAGGGGGGCAGCGTTTGTTTTTCTCATGGCTTGTTGTATCAGTGTGCAGACGATTTTAGAGGCTTGCTGTGCGAGCCGGCTTCCAGGGCCGTCAGACCCCGGGCGGCAAGGGGCGGTAGGTACAATGAAAAACCAGTTTAAGGGGGCTGCCAATCTCGCCCTGCCCGACCAACAGTTTCACAAGCGCATGTCTGATTTAAGCCTTCGACTCTTGCAGGCGACCAGCCAGCTGCCCATCTCCAGCTATTTTGACCCCGGTCTGTACGCCCGCGAGCAACAAAAGCTGTTTGCCAAAGGCCCGCGCTACCTGGGCCATGAGCTGGCGGTGCCCAAGCTGGGCGACTATTACACGCTGCCCCACGAAGGCCAGGGCCGGGCGCTGGTGCGCAATGCCTCGGGGATCGAGCTGATCTCCAACGTGTGCCGGCACCGGCAGGCCCTTTTGCTGCAAGGCCGCGGTTCGCTGGGCGACCGGGCCGACAGCAACATCGTCTGTCCGCTGCACCGCTGGACTTACAACATCGCCGGTGAACTGATTGGCGCGCCGCACTTCGAGATCGACCCTTGTTTGAACTTGAACCGCTACAAAACCACCACCTGGAACGGCCTGGTATTTGAAGACAACGGGCACAACATGGCCGCCGAAATGGCCGGCCTGGGCTCGATGCAGGACCTCAACTTCAGCGGCTACCAGCTCGACAAAGTGCATCTGCACGAATGCAACTACAACTGGAAAACCTTCATCGAGGTCTACCTGGAGGACTACCACGTGGGCCCTTACCACCCGGGCTTGGGCGGCTTTGTCACCACCGACGATTTGCGCTGGGAACTGAGCAAAAATTACTCGGTGCAGACGGTCGGCGTGTCCGACAAGCTGGGCAAGCCCGGCACGGATGTCTACAAAAAGTGGCACGACGTGGTGCTGCAATACCGCAAGGGAGCGGCACCCAAGTACGGCGCCATCTGGCTGACTTACTACCCGAACGTGATGATCGAGTGGTATCCGCATGCGCTGGTGGTCAGCACGCTGCACCCGCAGGGACCGGACAAAACCTTGAACGTGGTGGAGTTTTTCTACCCGGAGGAAATCTGCGCCTTCGAGCGCGAATTTATCGAGGCGCAGCAAGCCGCCTACATGGAGACCTGCGTCGAGGACGACGAAATTGCCCTGCGCATGGACGCCGGCCGCCTCGCCTTGATGCAGCGCGGTGACAACGAGTTCGGCCCTTACCAAAGCCCGATGGAAGACGGCATGCAGCACTTTCACGAGTGGTACCGCCGCGAAATGGGTGCCAGCAAAACCACCCAGATGATCTGAGCGACGCGTCAGGACACAGCTCATGCAAGCGCTCTGGATGGTTCTGGCCTCTTTCCTGTTCGCCACCATGGGCGTGTGCGTCAAACTGGCATCGAGTAACTTCAACGCCTTTGAACTGGTGCTCTACCGAGGACTGGTCGGCATGGTGTTCATGGGCCTGATCGTGCAGGCGCGAGGTTCCGGTCTGCGGACTCGCTTCCCCGGCATGCAGGCCTGGCGCAGCCTGATCGGCGTGGTCTCTCTGGTCGCCTGGTTTTACGCGATTGCCTATTTGCCGCTGGCCACTGCGGTGACGCTCAACTACATGAGTAGCATCTGGGTGGCCGCCTTTTTGATAGGTGGCGCTCTGCTGTACTCCCGCGGGCCGATGCAGCCGCGCCAGGGCCTGCTGATCCTCACGGTGCTGACCGGCTTTGGCGGCGTGGTCATGATTTTGCGGCCCACACTGGAGCAAAACCAATTGTTTGCCGGCCTGATCGGGCTGATGTCAGGCCTGCTGGCAGCCCTGGCTTACATACAGGTCACAGCCTTGGGCCGGGTGGGCGAGCCCGAAGAACGCACGGTGTTTTACTTTGCGCTGGGCTCGGCCTTGGGCGGCGGCATCGGCGTCATGTTCACCGGGCTGTCTGAATGGAACTGGGGGGCCGCCGTCTGGTTACTGCCGATTGGCGTGCTGGCCTCGATGGCCCAGTGGTGCATGACGCGGGCCTACAGCCAGGGGCCCACACTGGTGGCGGCGAACCTGCAGTATTCGGGTATTGTGTTTGCAGCGCTGTACAGCCTGCTGCTGTTTGGCGACCAGATCCCGCTCCTAGGCTGGCTGGGCATGCTGGTGATCGTGGTCAGCGGCGTGGCGGCCACGGCCCTGCGCACACAGGCCCTGCCCAACCCGCCCGCCGAAGAACATTAACAAAGCAACGACGCTGCAAACCCCAACTTTTCGAAAGGCTCTCACCATGCACACCCACCTGATCTCTGCCGAAGAGCTTGCGCCCCTGCTGGCCACACCCGCCAACTGCCTGGTGTTTGACTGCAGTTTCAACCTGATGCAGCCCGATGCCGGCGCAGCCGACTATGCCCAGGCACACATTCCTGGCGCTGTCTATGCGCACCTGGACCACGCGCTCAGCGCCAAACCCGGCCTGCACGAAACAGCCTCCGGCGGGCGACATCCGCTGCCCAGTCGCGAGCGCTTTGCTCTCTGGCTGGCCAGCGTGGGTTTGTCCAACAACATGCAGGCCGTGGTGTATGACCGCAACGGCGCCAACTACTGCGGCCGGCTCTGGTGGATGCTCAAGTGGGCCGGCCATGAGGCGGTGGCGGTGCTCGACGGCGGCTTGCAAGCCTGGCAGGCGGCGGGCGGCGCCGTGAGGGCCGGCCAGGAGCCAGCCCGCGCTCCCGCGGTTTTTGCTCTTAGAGAAGCCCGAGCCCGGCTGCTGGACGCCAACGCTGTAGCAGCCGCCCTGGGCCGGCCCGAACAGACGCTGCTGGACGCGCGGGCCACGCCGCGCTTCAAGGGCGAGGTCGAGCCGCTGGACCCGGTGGCCGGCCATATTCCGGGTGCGCTGAACCGGCCCTTCGGCCAGAACCTGGGCGCAGACGGCAAGTTCAAGCCGGCCGCGCAACTCAAGGCAGAGTTTGAAGCCCTGCTGGGCCAGCGCGACCCAGCCGGCGTGGTGCATCACTGCGGCAGCGGCGTCAGCGCCCTGCCCAACCTGCTGGCCATGGAGATCGCCGGCCTGAGCGGCACTGCGCTGTACGCCGGCAGCTGGAGCGACTGGTGCAGCGACCCGGCCCGGCCCGTGGCGCAAGGCTGACAACACGGCTGCCGTGAACCGTCAATTCGTGAAGCCTTATCACTTGTACCTGCTCGAATGCGAAGACGGCACGCTCTACACCGGGGTGGCACTGGACGTGGAAAAACGCTTTGTGCAACATCTCTTGGGCCTGGGTGCAGCCTATACCCGCTCGCATCCGCCGCGCCGGGTGCTGGCTTGCCGCTGCTACCCCAGCAAGGGCGAAGCCCTGAGCGCTGAGTACGCTCTCAAGCAAATCCGGCGTGAACAAAAATTACAATTTTTCAAACCCCATGAACAACTGGCCGGCGTGCAGTTGTCGCCTGTTTCTCAATCTGCAAGGAGGGCCGCACCTTGACCCCAGCGCTTGATGTCGTTACTTTCGGCGAGGCCATGCTGCTGCTGGTGGCAGACCGCCCCGGCCCGCTGGAAGCAGCCAGCTCTTTTTACAAACGCAGCGCCGGCGCGGAGACCAACGTGGCCATCGGCCTGGCACGACTCGGGCTGAAAGTCGCCTGGGCCAGCCGCCTGGGCACGGACTCGATGGGTCGCTATTTGCTGGCCACCATGGCCGGTGAAGGCGTGGACTGCGTGCAGGTGGTCTGCGACGCCACGCAAAAAACCGGTTTCATGTTCAAAGGCCAGGTGCAAGGCGGCGGCGATCCGCCGGTTGAATACCACCGCCAAGGCTCAGCCGCCAGCACGATGGGGCCGCAGGACATCAACCAAGCCTGGCTGCTGTCCGCACGGCACCTGCACGCCACCGGTGTTTTTGCGGCGGTGTCGGCCAGCACGCTGGCCCTCACACAAAAAAGCATGGACCTGATGCGGGCGGCCGGGCGCAGCGTGTCCTTTGACCCGAACCTGCGGCCTTCGCTGTGGGCCTCGACGGCGCAGATGCGCGAAGCCATCAACGACCTGGCTGCCCGTGCCGACTGGGTCTTGCCCGGCCTGGAAGAAGGCCACTTGCTGACGGGCGAGCGTACGCCCGAAGGCATTGCCCGCTTTTACCGCCAGCTGGGCGCCAAGGCGGTGGTGGTCAAACTCGGCAGCGACGGCGCGTACTTTGACAGTGCCGAGGGCAGCGGCCATGTACCCGGCTTTGCCGTGGCCGAAGTGGTGGACACCGTGGGCGCAGGTGATGGCTTTGCGGTGGGGGTGATCAGCGCGCTGCTGGAGGGCATGTCACTGCCCGAGGCGACCCGGCGCGGCGCCTGGATAGGCGCTCAGGCGGTACAGGTGATTGGCGACAGTGAGGGCCTGCCGACCCGCGCAGCCTTGCTGGCAGCCGGTGTCTGAACCCCGGCGCCGGCTCAGTGGCTGTGCGTCAGGCTGCTGGCCAGTGTGACCATACCCATGCCGACGGCCAGCCACACAATTTGGGCCAGGGTCTCGCGGGCAGAGAGCTTTTTTTGCAGCTGAGGAATCAGGTCGGCCAGCGCCACGTACAAAAAACTGCTGGAGGCGATGGCCAGGAAATACGGCAGGTAGGCCTCTAACTGGGCCACCAGAAAGAAGCCCACCACGCCCCCCAAGGCGGTCAACCCGCCAGCCAGTGAAACCTTGACCAGGGCCATGCGCCGGTTATCGCTGGCCTGACGCAGCACCGCCAGGTCGCCCATGTGGTGAGGCACTTCGTGCATCAGCACCGCCAGCGCGGCCACCACACCCAGGCGCATGTCGGCCACGAAGGCCGATGCGATCAACACGCCATCGCCAAAACAATGCACGCTGTCGCCGGTCAAAATAGCCCAGCTGCCACCGGGACGCGCAGGCGCTTGGCCGTCAGCGTGGTCATGCGAGTGCACATGTGCGTGATCATGGCCATGATGATGTTCATGCCCGTGGTGCCAGAGTTCGGCCTTGTCGAGCAAAAAGAAAAAGATCAGGCCGACCAACAGTGTCGGAAACAGCTGGTCTGCACTGACCTGGCTTTCAAAAGCCTCCGGCAACAGGTGCATGAAGGCCGTGGCCAAGAGCGCACCGGCTGCCAGACTGAGCATGTGCTGCGTGTAACGCGCCAAAATACCGAAACCCAGCAAGGCCGCCAGCCAAACGCTGCCCACCCCGGCCAGCAAGGTGGCGGCCAGAATGGCCAACAAAGTCATAGTCATAAGGCAAGGTCCGGTGCGTCAGGGCACCCATTATCCCGCCTTATGCAACGCCCTTGGCCTTGTACCACGCCAGCGCCCGCTGAAAGCCGTCTTGCGCAGGGCCTGCGCGGTAGCTGGGCCGGTAGTCCGCATGAAAAGCATGGGGCATGTCGGGGTAAACCACAAACTCACTGGCGCGGGCCGCAGCGTTACCCGCCGCACCGGCGCTGGCCAATGCCGCTTTCATCTGCTCCACGGTATCCAGCGGAATGCCTGTGTCCTGCCCGCCGTAAAGCCCCAGCACCGGCGCTTTGAGCATGGCCGCCTGCTGTACCGGGTGCACAGGGGTGTTGGCACTGGGCTGACCCACCAGGCGCCCGTACCAGGCCACGCCGGCTTTGACGCGGCTGCTGTACTGCGAATAAAGCCAAGTGATGCGCCCGCCCCAGCAAAAGCCGGTGATAGCGACTTTTTGCGCATCGCCACCCTGACCTGCGGCCCAGGCGACGGCGCCGTCCAGGTCGGCCATGACTTGCGCGTCCGGGGTTTTGTTGACCACTTCACTCATCAAGCGGGCCATCTCGCCGTAAGCGCTGGGGTCTCCCTGGCGGGCAAAAAGCTCAGGCGCCACTGCCAGATAACCGGCCTTGGCAAAGCGCCGGCAGGTGTCGGCAATGTACTCGTGCACACCAAAAATCTCATGGATCACCAGCACCACGGGCAAGTTGCTTTTGCCGGCGGGCGCCGCAAAAAACACCGGCACCTTGAAACCATTGACCTCAAAGCTGGCCTCACCGGTGCGCAAACCTTCGGAAGACGTTTTGATGGCGGTCTGCGCCATCAAAGGGCCGGCGGCAGCGGCGTAGCCCACACCCAAGGCCAGCTTGAGGGCAGAGCGGCGGCTGCCGGCTTGAGCGGCGGCGGGCAGCAAAGCATCAAAATCAAGTTTCTGATCGACTGTCAACATCGTTTTTTTTCCTTCAAGTTGAGTTAAAAAAATCAGTGCGCTTTTTCCCAGTTGGGCCCAAAACCAATCTCAGCCAGCAAGGGCGCTTTGAGTTGCGCCACGCCGGCCATCAGGCGCGGAATTTCGCTGCGCACCCACTCGACTTCTGTCTCGGGCACCTCAAAAACCAGCTCATCGTGCACTTGCATGATCATTTTGCTGCCACGCGCCTGGGCGTCCAGCACCTGCTGCACTTTGACCATGCTCAGCTTAATGAGATCGGCCGCCGTGCCCTGCATGGGAGCGTTGATGGCGGCACGCTCTGCACCGCTGCGGCGCGGACCGTTGGGCGAATTAATTTCCGGCAGGTACAGCCGCCGGCCGAACACCGTCTCGACATAGCCGAGGCTCTTGGCTGACAGGCGGGTCTCGTCCATGTAAGTCTTGACCCCGGGGTAGCGCTGAAAGTATTTGTCGATGTAGGCGGCAGCGGCCTTGGTTTCAATGCCCAGGTTGCGCGCCAGCCCGAAGCTGCTCATGCCGTAAATCAAACCGAAGTTGATCACCTTGGCATAGCGGCGTTGCTCGCTGCTGACCTGGTCCAGGGCCACGCCAAAAACCTCGGCAGCGGTGGCGCGGTGCACGTCCAGGCCCTCGTTGAAAGCGCGCAGCAAGGCCGCGTCTTCGCTGATGTGCGCCATGATGCGCAGCTCGATCTGCGAGTAGTCGGCGCTGGCGATCACGCAGCCGGGGGCAGCCACAAAGGCTTCGCGCACGCGACGACCCTCGGCGGTTTTGACTGGAATGTTTTGCAGGTTGGGCTCGTTGCTCGACAAGCGGCCCGTGACAGCCACCGCCTGGGCGTAATGCGTGTGCACGCGGCCGGTGCGCGGGTGCGCTAATTGCGCCAGCTTGTCGGTGTAAGTGCCTTTGAGCTTGGACAGGCCGCGGTGTTCCAGAATTTTGGCCGGCAGCGGATAGTCTTCGGCGAGTTTTTCCAGCACTTCTTCGTCGGTGCTGGGCGCGCCGGTGGCGGTTTTTTTGACCACGGGCAAACCCAGTTTGGTAAAGAAAATCTCACCGATCTGCTTGGGCGAACCCAGGTTAAATAGCTGGCCGGCCAAGGCATGGGCCTCGGCTTCGAGCTGCACAATGCGGGCGCCCAACTCAGCGCTTTGCCCAGCCAGCATGGGCGCGTCTATCAACACGCCATTTCGCTCAATGCGGTACAGACCTTCACTGGATTGAATTTCAAGATCGTAAATAAACAGCAGCTTGGCATTAGCCTGCAGCTCAGGCCAAAGCAAGCGGTGCACGGCCAGGGTCTGCTCGGCGTCTTCGCAGGCGTATTGGCTGGCTTTGGCGACATCGACCTGGTTGAACTTGATCTGGCTGGCACCTTTGCCGCACAAGTCTTCAAAGCTGATGCCGCTGCGTCCCAGGTGGCGCTCAGCCAGGCTGGCCAGGCCATGCGGCTTATGCACTTCCAGCACATAGCTTTGCAGCATGGTGTCGTGGCGGTAGCCCTGCACCTCAATGCCGTGGTTGGCGAACACATGGCGGTCGTATTTGATGTGCTGGCCCAGCTTGGGCCGGGCCGGGTTCTCCAGCCAGGGCTTGAGCCGCGCCAACACCTCGGCCAGTGGCAGTTGCTCGGGCGCGCCCGGGTGGTCGTGGGCCAGCGGAATGTAAGCCGCCGCCCCGGGTTTCAGGCTCACGCTCAGACCCACCATCCGGGCCTGCATCGCATCAATTGACGTGGTCTCCGTGTCCACGGCCACCAACTCGGCGTTCTCGATCTGGGCCAGCAGCGCATCGAAGGCCGCCCAGCTCAGGATGGTTTCGCAATGCACATCGACAGCGTGGACAGCTGCTGCGGTTTGCGCCAGGTCGGGCTCGTCAAACAAGCCCGGTGAGTCGCTGTGTGTGTTTTGCCGGGGCTTGACCTGCCGGGCCGGCGCGCCGGCCGGCTCAGCGGCCGGGTTGGGTTGCTCCAGGCTTTTGACCAGCCCCTTGAAGCCGAAGCGCAGGTAAAGAGCTTGCAGCGCTTCGGTCTGCTGCGCCCCCAGGGTGATCTGGCCCAGCGCCGGTAGGCCCTCAATGTAGGGCTGCAAATCGCAGTCGGTCTTGATGGTCAGCAGCTCACGCCCGCGCGGCAGCCAGTCCAGCGACTGGCGCAGGTTCTCGCCGGCCACGCCCTTGATCTCATCGGCGCGCGCCACCAGCGCGTCGAGCGAGCCGTACTCCAGCAGCCACTTGACGGCGGTCTTGGGGCCCACCTTAGGCACCCCCGGCACGTTGTCGACTGTGTCGCCGACCAGGGTCTGGTAATCAATCATCAGCCGCGGCGGCACACCGAACTCTGCCTCGACACCGGCCAGGTCACGCCGGCGCTCGTTCATGGTGTCAATGACAGTGATGTGCCGGTCCACCAGCTGGCTCAGGTCTTTGTCGCCGCTGGAGATGATGACCTCAATGCCTTGCTGCGAGCCGATGCAGGCCAGCGTGCCGATCACGTCGTCGGCTTCCACGCCCGGTACGCTGAGCACCTTCCAGCCCATCAGTTGGACCACCTCGTGAATAGCCTCCACCTGGCTGCGCAAGTCGTCCGGCATGGCCGAGCGCTGGGCTTTGTAAGCCGGATAAAGCGCATCGCGAAAGGTCGGGCCCTTGGCATCAAAAACGCACACCGCATAGTCAGCCCGCACGTCCTTGCGCAGCTTTTGCATCATGTTGATCATGCCGCGGATGGCACCGGTGGCCGGGCTGGTCGGGTCGCCGGCCACCACGCGCAAGTCGGGCATGGCGTGAAAAGCGCGGTACAGGTAGCTGGAGCCGTCTACCAGCAGCAAGGTTTGGGAATCGGTGGTCATGTGCTGCGATTGTCGGGGATTTAAGAGGGGTCCGGATGCCGGGCTTGCCACCAGCCGCGCCCCGCCTACAATGGCCTTATGCAACACTGTCACCGCCCCTTTTTGCTGGCTGCTCTGGTGGTTTTGGGTGCGGCTTCGGCCAGCGCCCAAACAACGGCTGCACCCCCTACCTCCAACGCCGCGCCTGTGAGCAAACCGGGCGACAAGGCCACTGGCCGCCCGGACCCCAGCATTGAGCGCATTCGCACCCAAGACGCCGGTTCGCGCATTGACGAGCTGCGTGTTGGCGGCGAAACCCAGAGCATCACCGTGCAGCCGGCCGCAGACATGCCGGCCTACGAAGTGCGCCCCATGGATGCATCGCGCAACGGCAGCGGCGCCGGCTCAGACAAAGGCAGCGCCGGCGCACGCTTCTGGAATATCCTGAAGTTCTAAAGCCCTGCGTGGTCTGCCCCTGACAGCGTCTCTTTTTTCTTTTCCAGTTATCCGGGTTTCAGCATGGCCGTTTTCTCCGAGGTCTCCTTTGACGAGGCCAGCGATTTTCTGAAGGCGCTGGGCCTGGGTCAGCTGCAAGACATACGGGGATGCACAGGCGGCATCGAAAACACCAACTACTTTGTAGACACCGACCAGGGCGAATATGTCCTGACGCTGTTTGAACGGCTGCGCTTTGAGCAGCTGCCTTTTTACCTGCAGTTCATGAAACATCTGGCCGGCCGCGGCATTGCCGTGCCCGACCCGCAGACGGCGCCCCCCGCGCCAGCGCCGGCCATCCAGACAAAACCCCGCAAAGCGGTGCCCGCTGCCCAAGCGGCATTGCTCAGCCAAGTCGAATTAACCGATGTACGGCCCGGCGAAATATTGCACCGGCTCAAAGGCAAGCCGGCTGCTGTGGTCAATAAGCTGCGCGGCAGCAGTGAGCTGGCCCCGCAGGCTGCACACTGCACGGCAGTCGGCGACATGCTCGCGCGCATGCACCTGGCCGGCTGTGATTTTGCGATGCAGCAGCCCAATCTTCGCGGGCTGGCCTGGTGGAACGAAACGGTGCCGGTGGTGCTGCCCTTTCTGAGCGACGCGCAGCGCACGCTGATTCTGGGCGAGCTGGCTTTTCAAAACCATGTGGCTGCTTCGTCGGCCTACCGCGCGCTGCCGCGTGGTCCTGTGCATGCCGATTTGTTTCGCGACAACGTCATGTTTGAGACCGACGGCAGCGGCGGGCACAGCGCCACGCTGACCGGCTTTTTTGATTTTTACTTTGCCGGTTGCGACAGCTTTTTGTTTGACATTGCGGTTTGCCTGAACGACTGGTGCATCGACCTGGCCACCGGGCAGGACGATGCACTGCGTGCCAATGCACTGCTGTCGGCTTACCAGGCGGTGCGCCCCCTGACTTTGCAAGAGCGTCATCTGCTGCCGGCCATGCTGCGTGCTGGCGCACTGCGTTTTTGGACATCCCGCTTGTGGGACTTTCACCTGCCGCGTGACGCCGCCATGCTCAAAGCCCACGACCCCGAGCATTTTGAACGCGTGCTGCGCCAGCGTCTGGTGTCCGGCTTTGCGCTGGCCTCTTAAGGCCGGCTGAGCAACCCCAACATCCCTAACTCACACTGACACCACGGCCATGAAACTCAACATTGTTCCGGCGCGCACTGGCATTACCTGGGCCAAGTTGGGCGTGCAGACTTTTTTCAAACAACCGCTGGCGCTGGCGGGCTTGTTCTTTATGTTCATGGCGCTGCTTTCAGTGGCTGCATTTTTGCCCTACCTGGGCAGTGCGCTGGCGCTGGCACTGCTACCCGCTGCCACACTGGGGCTGATGGCCGCGACGCTGGAGTCAACGCGTGGAAAATTCCCCATGCCCTCGATATTGATCAGCGCCTTCAGAGCCGGTCAGCAGCGCAAACGCGCCATGCTGATACTGGGATTGATGTACGCCGTGGCTTTTCTGGGCATCATGGGGCTGACTGCGCTGATTGACGGCGGGCAGTTCGCCAGGCTTTACCTGCTGGGCGGCAAGATCAGCGAAGAGTTGGTATCGCAAGCTGACTTTCAGCTGGCCATGTGGGCGGCCATGCTGATGTACCTGCCCCTGTCGCTCTTGTTCTGGCATGCGCCCGCGCTGGTGCACTGGCACGGTATGTCGCCCGCCAAAAGCTTGTTTTTCAGCTTCATGGCCTGCTATAAAAATTTCGGTGCATTGACCGTGTTTGCCATCGTCTGGGTGGCTCTGTTTTTCGCCATGGCTTTGGTGGTGGCCTTGCTCGCCACCTTGCTAGGCAACCCGGAATTTGCCGGCGTGGCCATGTTTCCGGCCGCCATGCTGATGGTGTCTATGTTTTTCACCTCGCTGTACTTCACATTTCGTGACAGCTTTGTCGCCGACGAAGACAGCCCCCAGTCAGCTGCCCACACCGTGGACATCAGTGCCTGATTCATTTTTTTAAAAGAAGCTGGTGCGTGCCAGCCTCATCGAGCTGAACGGCAATTCAGGCAGCTTTTGTCCGGAAGCGGACAGCGCTTTTTTGTGCCCGTTTAAACCAGCGTCAACTTGGCCACGCTCAGCGCCAGCCACTTGACGCCGTGGCGCGTGAAGTTGATCTGCGCGCGGGCATCGTCGCCAGTGCCCTCTAACATCTGCACGCGGCCTTCACCGAACTTGGCGTGAAAGACTTCGCAGCCTGCCGAAAGGCCATGCGCAGGCGCATTTTTTTGCGGCGGTACAGGCGGGTTGGCAAAGCGCTCGACCCCTCCGGCCGTCTTGGCGCGTGCGGCATAGGCATTGGCCGCCCAGTCGCTGCGCCCGCCAGCACTGCCCACTCCCCCGAAGCCTGCGCCGAAGCCCTGGTTTTTGGGTGTGATCCATTTCAACGCGGCTTCGGGCAGCTCATCAAAAAACCGGCTTTTCAGGTGGTAGCGTGTCTGCCCGTGCAGCATGCGCGTTTGCGAATGGCTCAGGTACAGGCGCTCGCGTGCGCGCGTGATGGCCACGTACATGAGGCGACGCTCTTCTTCCAGGCCGTCGCGGTCGCTCATGGCGTTTTCGTGCGGGAACAGGCCTTCTTCCATGCCGGTGATGAAGACGCAGTCAAACTCCAGCCCTTTGGACGAATGCACGGTCATGAGTTGCACCGCGTCCTGGCCGGCCTGCGCCTGGTTATCGCCGGACTCCAGTGCTGCGTGCGTCAAAAAGGCGGCCAGCGGCGAGAGGGTTTCGCCGGTTTCGGCGTCGGGAGCCAACGGTGTGTCGAGCAGCGGCGTGTTCGGATCGAGCCCCTGGCTGGCCGGTGACTGCCCCACCGGGTAGCCGTGCTCGTCCACCGGCAAGGCCACAGCATCGCGGCCAAAGCCTTCCTGACTGACAAACGACTCAGCGGCGTTGACCAGCTCGCCCAAGTTCTCCAGCCGGTCCTGGCCTTCTTTTTCAAGCCGGTAATGCTCTAGCAGTCCGCTGTGTTGCAGCACCAGCTCGATGATCTCGCGCAGGGTCAAGCCACTGGTCTGCTCGCGCAGCACATCGAGTTTGGCGACAAAAGCGCCTAAATTCGCACCGGCCTTGCCGCTGACCGCACTGACCGCGTCGCTCATGGAGCAGCCGGCGGCGCGGGCGATGTCTTGCAACTGCTCGATGCTGCGCGCGCCGATGCCGCGCGGCGGAAAGTTCACCACACGCAAAAAGCTGGTGTCGTCGTGTGGATTCTCGAGCAGGCGCAAATAAGCCAGCGCGTGTTTGATCTCAGCGCGTTCGAAAAAGCGCAAGCCGCCATACACGCGGTAAGGCAGGCCGGCGTTGAAGAGCGCGGTTTCCATCACCCGGCTTTGCGCGTTGCTGCGGTAAAGCAAGGCGATTTCCTTGCGCTCGCGGCCTTCGCGCACCAGCTGCTTGACCTCGTCCACAAACCACTGTGCTTCGGCAAAGTCACTGGTGGCCTCATACACGCGCACCGGCTCGCCCGGGCCGGCTTCGGTGCTGAGGTTTTTGCCCAGGCGCTTGGTGTTGTGGCTGATCAGCGCATTGGCCGAATCGAGAATATTGCCGAAGCTGCGGTAGTTGCGCTCGAGCTTGATCTGCTGCTCGACCCGGAACTCGCGCACGAAGTCGGCCATATTGCCCACGCGCGCACCCCGAAAAGCGTAAATGCTCTGGTCGTCGTCGCCCACCGCCACCACCGAGCCACCCGGCAATGCACCCGGGCTTTGGGCGGCATCGTCACCCTGCCCGGCCAGCATCTTGATCCAGGCGTACTGCAGCTTGTTGGTGTCCTGAAACTCGTCAATCAGGATATGGCGAAAGCGCCGCTGGTAATGCTCGCGCACGGCCGGGTTGTCACGCAGAAGCTCGTAGCTGCGCAGCATCAGCTCGCCAAAATCGACCACGCCTTCGCGCTGGCACTGGTCTTCGTAGAGCGCATAAATTTCGGCCTTCTTGCGGCTTTCTTCGTCACGCACCGGCACGTCCTTAGCGCGCTGGCCATCTTCTTTGCAGGCGGCGATGAACCACATCAGCTGCTTGGGTGGAAAGCGTTCGTCGTCCACATTGAATTGCTTGCACAGGCGCTTGATGGCCGATAACTGGTCTTGCGTGTCAAGGATCTGAAAGCTCTGCGGCAAGTTGGCCATTTT
>CANNNH010000005.1 GCA_947505915.1 Comamonadaceae bacterium | reverse complement strand
TTTCTGGCACTTTGTTGCCACATCGTTTGTCACGCGTGGGTCTGACGGCATCGCTGGCCCTGGCCTGCCTGTGGAGCCTGCCTGCGGCAGCCCACATCACCCTCGAATACCAGGTGGCCAACGCGGGCAGCTACTACAAGGCCAACTTCAAGGTCGGTCACGGCTGTGGCGCCTCGCCGATCCGGCAGATCATCGTCACTATTCCGGCCGGCGTTCAGGGCGCCAAGCCCATGCCCAAGGCGGGATGGACCATAGAAATCCAGCGCGAGAAGCTGGCCAAGCCCTATGACGACCATGGCCGTACCGTCACCGAAGACGTCAGCCGCATCAGCTGGACTGCCAAAACCCCGGCCGACTACCTGCCCAACGGCCACTATGACGAGTTCGCTCTGCAAGCGAAATTGCCGGCACAAGCCGGCCTGATGTACTGGCCGGTCAGCCAGATTTGCCCTGACGCCCAGCTGGACTGGAATGAAGTGCCCAAGCCGGGCCAGAAGCTGTCCACCCTCAAAACACCTGCGGCCCAGCTGGAGCTGATGCCTACGGGCGGCGGCGCGCATGCGCATTGATGCGTTTACAGGCGGCTTGTTTTTATTTTTTGCACAAGGATTTTTCATGAACATATCAAAATTTGTCAGCTTGCGCCGTGCCAGCTTGATCGCCGGCCTTTGTCTGGCCTCCGGCACTTGGGCGCAAACAGCGCCGGCCACCGCCAAGCCTGCAGTCAAGGCGGCTGTGCAGGTCGAGGGAGCCTGGGCCCGCGCTACCGTGCCGGGCCAAAAGGGCACCGGTGCTTTCATGAGTCTTACTGCCGCGCAGGCCACGCGCCTGGTGGGGGTGGCTTCCCCGGTGGCCGGCGTGGCCGAGCTGCATGAAATGAAGATGGTGGGCGACGTCATGAAGATGAGCGCCATCGCCGGGCTGGACTTGCCGGCCGGCCAGGCGGTGCTGCTCAAGCCGGGCAGCTACCACCTGATGCTGATGGACCTGAAGCGCCCGCTTGCCAAAGACAGCACGGTCCCCGTGACTTTGCGTTTCAAGGACGCCAAGGGCGTGGAAAGTCAGCTCGAAGTCTTTTTGCCGGTGGCCACCACGGCCCCGGGTGCGGCCAGCCCGGTCAAAGCGGCTGAGCACAAGCACTGAGCTGGCGGCGCTTGCCTGAGCTTTGTGCAGTCAAAGCTCAGGGATTTTTTGGTTTTTTAACTTTCGCGTCGCCAAGACCCTCTTTTGAGGGTTTAACCTAGCCCTGCCTTCGCACAGTTACCAAACAATAGACCTACTGCTACCAGTACCAAGGCTTTTGCGCTGAGGTTGCAACCCTTATTTCAAGCTCTGACATCACCCGCCCCAAGGAGACCCGCCCCCATGCAAGTTCAACTGAAAGTCAATGGCAAAGCGCACAGCGTGGATGTGCCGCCCAACACCTTGCTGGTGCAGGTGTTGCGCGAAAGCCTGCATCTCACCGGAACCCATGTGGGCTGTGACACTGCGCAATGCGGCGCCTGCACCGTCATGATGAACGGGCGCGCCGTCAAGGCCTGCAACATGCTGGCCGCCCAGGCTGCCGGCGCCGAGGTCACTACCATCGAAGGTCTGGCCGCCGCCGACGGCACCATGCATCCCATGCAGGCCGCCTTCAAAGAGTGTCACGGCTTGCAGTGCGGCTTTTGCACCACCGGCATGGTCATGAGCGCGGTCGATTTGTGCACGCACCATCCCAAAGCCAGCGAAGGCGAAATCCGTGAGCTGCTCGAAGGCAATATTTGCCGCTGCACCGGCTACCAGAACATCGTCAAGGCGGTGGTGATGGGCGGTGCCGGCATGAAAGCGGCCTGAGTCAGATCTTTGGCGCCGGGTCCGTGACGCACGGGCGCATCGCCTTCATTTTTAATTTTTCTTTTTTTCTGGAGTACACACATGGGTGCATCCGACTTCGTTAATCTGCCGAATATCGGCACATCAGTCCGTCGCAAAGAAGACTATCGCTTTCTCACCGGCGGCGGCCAGTACACCGACGACATCAACATCGCCGGCCAGACCTACGCGGTGTTTGTGCGCTCGCCGCATGCGCATGCACGCATCAAGAGCATCAACATCAAGGCCGCCCAGGCCGCAGCCGGCGTGGTCGATGTACTGGTTGGCAAGGACGTGGCAGACGCCAAGATTGGCGGCCTGCCTTGCGGCTGGCTGATCACCAGCACCGATGGCCAACCCATGAAGGAGCCGCCACACCCCATCCTGGCGCTGGACAAAGTGCGCTACGTGGGTGACCACGTCGCCATGGTGGTGGCCGAGACGCTGGAACAAGCCAAAAACGCCGCCGAGCTGGTTGATGTGGACTACGAGGTGCTGAGCGCCGTCGTCAACGTGACCAAGGCGGCCAAGGCCGCGGCCCTGCACGATGCCGCGCCCGATAACCATTGCTACCACTGGGCGCTGGGCGACAAGGCGCAGGTCGATGCCGCTTTTGCCGGCGCTGCGCACGTCACCAAGCTGGACCTGACGAACAACCGCTTGATCCCCAACGCCATGGAGCCGCGTGCCGCCATCGGCCACTACAGCCGCGCCACGGACGACTACACGCTGTATGTGTCCAATCAGAACCCGCACGTCGAGCGTCTTTTGATGACCGCCTTTGTGATGGGCCTGCCCGAGCACAAGGTGCGCGTGATCGCCCCCGACGTGGGTGGCGGCTTCGGCTCCAAAATTTACCTTTACGCCGAAGACGTGTGCCTGACCTGGGCTTCCAAAAAGCTGAACCGCCCGATCAAGTGGACAGCCGACCGCAGCGAAGCTTTTGTGAGCGACGCGCATGGCCGTGACCATTCGAGCCACGCTGAAATGGCCATGGACAAAGACGGCAAGTTCCTTGCGCTGCGCGTGCACACCGACGCCAACATGGGTGCTTATTTGTCCACCTTTGCGCCGGCCATCCCGACCATTCTTTACGCCACACTGCTGGCCGGTCAGTACAGCACGCCGCAAATTTATGTGGAAGTGGACGCCTGGTTCACCAACACCGCGCCGGTCGATGCCTACCGCGGTGCCGGTCGCCCCGAAGCGACCTACCTGCTTGAGCGCCTGGTATCGCGTTGCGGCTGGGAGATGGGCCTGGGTCAGGACGAGATACGCCGCCGCAACTTCATCAAGGACTTTCCTTACCAGACACCGGTGGCTTTGCAATACGACGTGGGTGACTTTCATGCCCTGCTCAAGCGCGGCAACGAGCTGGGCGAAGTCAACAGCTTCGAGCAGCGCAAAACGGCATCGGCTGCCAAGGGCTTGCTGCGCGGCATCGGTTACTCGTGCTACATCGAGGCCTGCGGCCTGGCGCCCAGCAACATCGCCGGCGCGCTCGGTGCGCGTGCGGGCCTGTTTGAATGCGGCGAAGTGCGCGTGCACCCCACGGGTAGCGTGACGGTGTTCACCGGCTCGCACAGCCACGGCCAGGGCCATGAGACCACGTTTGCACAAGTGGTGGCAGCGCGTTTGGGCATTTCGGTCGATGCCGTGGACATTGTTCACGGCGACACCGGCCGCGTGCCTTTCGGCATGGGCACCTACGGTTCGCGTTCCATGTCGGTGGGCGGCACGGCCATCATGAAGGCGCTCGACAAAATCGAGACCAAGGCCAAGAAAATCGCAGCCCACCTGATGGAGGCCAGCGACGCTGACGTCGAGTTCGCCAACGGCGAGTTCACCATCAAGGGCACCGACAAGAAAGTCACTTTCGGCCAGGTCGCGCTCACCGCTTACGTGCCGCACAACTACCCGCTCGACAAGCTTGAGCCGGGCTTGAACGAAACCGCGTTCTATGACCCGACCAACTTCACCTTCCCGGCGGGCACTTATATCTGCGAAGTCGAGATCGACCCGGCCACGGGCACGGTCAAGGTGGACAGCTTCACGGCGGTCGACGACTTCGGCAACATCATCAACCCGATGATTGTGCAAGGCCAGGTGCACGGCGGACTGGTGCAGGGCATCGGCCAGGCGCTACTGGAGAACTGCGTCTATGACGAAGAGACCGGCCAGTTGCTGACAGGCTCTTTCATGGACTACACCATGCCGCGCGCTGACGACATGCCCAACTTCAAGCTCGACACCTTGTGCACGCCCTGCAGCCACAACCCGCTGGGCGCCAAGGGCTGCGGCGAGGCCGGTGCCATCGGCTCGCCGCCGGCGGTCATCAACGCCGTGCTTGACGCGCTGCGTCCTCTGGGCGTGATTGACTTTGACATGCCGGCGTCTGCCGCCCGTGTGTGGTCGGCCATCCAGGCCGCCAAAAAATAAACAAATTCCCAAGGAGAACCCTGTATGTATGCATTCACCCTGGAACGACCCGCCACCCTGGCCGACGCCAAACGTCTGGCTGCAGCCGGCGCCAAACCGCTGGCCGGCGGGCAGACCCTGCTCGCCTCCATGAAGCTGCGTCTGTCCAGCCCTGAACAGCTGGCAGACCTGAGTGGCATCAAAGAACTGGTGGGCATCTGCCGCGAAGGCAATGCCTTTGTGATTGGCGCCATGACCCGCCACATCGACGTGGCCAACAACGCTGAGCTCAAAGCCGCCATTCCGGCGCTGACTGATCTGGCCGCCAACATTGGTGATCGTCAAGTGCGCGCCATGGGCACGCTGGGCGGCTCGGTTGCCAACAACGACCCTTCGGCCTGCTACCCCAGCGCCGTGCTGGCCTTGGGTGCGACCATTCACACGACCAGCCGCAAGATCGCTGCCGACGACTTCTTTCAAGGCATGTTTGCCACTGCGCTCAATGAAGGCGAGTTGATCACCGCCATCAGCTTCCCGATTCCCAAACGCGCCGCCTACATGAAGTTCAAGCAGTCGGCTTCACGTTTTGCGATGGTCGGCGTGTTTGTGGCCCAGTTTGACGCCGGCGTGCGCGTGGCCGTCACCGGTGCGTCCAGCGGCGTGTTCCGGCACAGTGGGCTGGAGGCGGCGCTCTCCAAGAGCTTCACGCCCGAGGCAGCTGCAGCCGTCAAGATTGACGCGAGCGAGCTCAACAGCGACATTCACGCCAGTGCGGCCTACCGGGCCAACCTGATCAGCGTGCAAACCCAGCGCGGCGTGAGCCGGGCGCTGGGCTGAAGGCAGCAGCCCCCGGGCTCCGTAGGCGGAGCCTGTCGTGGCGGCCGGCTTCTGGCGCCACGTCGGGGACTGCCATGCCCCCGCCCAATTGAACGCAAAATGGCAGCATGTTGAAAACCCTTTTTCCCAGCATCGATGCCCTGACCGCGGCCCTGCAGCAGGCCGGCTACTTTGCCGACCGCCGCCTGGCCACGGCCGTGTTTCTGGCCCTGCGCCTGCAACGCCCGCTCTTGCTCGAAGGCGAGCCCGGTGTCGGCAAGACTGAACTCGCCAAGGCACTGTCGCTGGCGCTGCAGCGCGAACTCATTCGCCTGCAATGCTATGACGGCCTGGAGCAGCGCGAAGCGCTGTACGAATGGAATTACGCCGCCCAGCTGCTGCACATGCGCGCCTCTGAGGGGCGCGGTGAAGTCACCGACGTTGAGCGCGAGGTCTACCAGGGCCGCTACCTGATTCGCCGCCCTTTGCTGCAGGCGCTGCAAACGCCGGCACCCGGCGCGGTGCTGCTGATCGACGAGGTCGATCGTGCCGACGAACCTTTCGAGGCTTTTTTGCTCGAGTACCTGGGCGAGTACCAGGTCAGCATTCCAGAGCTAGGCACCATCCGCGCTGAAATCACGCCGGTGACTATTCTCACCAGCAACCGCACCCGCGAGCTCAATGACGCGGTCAAGCGCCGCTGTCTGTACCACTGGCTGGACTACCCCGACCGCGACCGCGAGTTGGCGATCGTGCGGGCGCAAGTGCCTGGTGCCAGTGAGCAGCTGACCGCGCAGGTGGCGCAGTTTGTAGACCGGCTGCGCCATTCGCCCTTTGGCAACGCTTTCCAGCGTGCGCCCGGCATTGCTGAAAGCGTGGAATGGGCTAAGGCGCTGGTGGCGCTGGACACGCTGGTGATAGACCCCGAGGTGGTGGCCGACACCGCCGGTATTTTGTTCAAGCAGCGCGAGGACGTGGCGGCCCTGACGCACCAGCTGGCCGTCGAGCTGCTGCGGCCTGACGAAGCCAGCGGGACAGACAAGGCAGCATGAGCCTGGGTGACGCGCGCAGCGGTAAGCTGGCTGACAACGTCACCGGCTTTGGTCGGGCCTTGCGCCGTGCCGGTGTCAAGGTAGACAGCAGTCGAATTGCCCTGGCCAAAGAAGCCGCGCTGGCCGTTGGCCTGAGCGAAAAGGCTGACTTGAGCGCCGCTTTTGAGGCCGTGATGGTCAGCCGCGAGCAAGACCGGCTGGTGTTTCGCGAACTCTTTGACGTTTACTTTCAAGACCCGAAACTCGCCAACAAGCTGTTGGCCCAATTGCTGCCCAGCGCCGAGGGCAAGGCAGAGCCCAGCAAGCGCCGCCCGCGCGTGCGCGAAGCGCTGACGCCGCAGCAAACCTATGGCCAGCAAGCCAAGCCCAGCACCGAAGACCAGAAGGTCGAGTTCGACGCGGTCATGACGGCCAGCGACATTCAGCGCTTGCAGCACGCTGATTTCAATTCACTGTCGGCGACTGAATATCGGCTGGTTGAGAAGCTGGCACGCGACATCCAGCTGCCGTTGCCAGAGTTCAAGTCACGCCGCAGCCGGCCGGCCAGCAGCGGTGCACGCATCCATTGGCCAGGCGTCATGCACCACGCCGCGCGTACCGGCGGCGAGCTGATGCACCTGCCGCGCTTGCAACGCCGGCAGCAGCCGCTGCCGCTGCTGGTGCTGGTGGATGTGTCGGGCTCGATGGAGCGCTACGCCCGGCTGCTGCTGGCGTTTTTGCATGCCGCTACCCGGCGCCATCCGCAGCGCGATGTGTTTGCCTTCGGCATGGGCCTGACAGACCTGAGCCCGGCCTTTGAAGTGGCCGACACCGACGAAATGCTCGCGCGCGCTAGTGGGGACATTGAAGATTTTGCCGGTGGCACTCAGCTGGGCATGTCACTGGCCAGCCTGCGCACGCAGTATGCCCGCAGGCTGGTCGGTCGGCGCACGGTGGTGTTGGTCATCACCGACGGCCTGGACACCGGCGAGCCCGATGACCTGGACCGCGAGCTTGCCTGGTTGCGCCGCCGCAGCCGCCGCTTGCTGTGGCTCAACCCCTTGCTGCGTTTTGAAGGCTACGCTCCGCTGGCCCGCGGCGCCAGCGTGCTGAATCGTCACGCCGACGGCATGCTGGCCGTGCACAATTTAAGCCGCCTGGAAGAACTTGCCGCCAGTTTGGCTGCGCTGATGAAATCATGAAGAAAAACCAGCCCGCGACTGTCTTCATCGCGCCGGCATGGTCCAATCAACAAAAAAGGAATCCATCGTGGAAATGCAAGCCAGCCGGCAACTTGCCGTCACCCAACAACAAGCCTGGGACGCGCTCAACGACCCTGAGGTGCTCAAAGTCTGCATCCCCGGCTGCGACAAGGTCGAAGCCTCGGGTGAGAACCAGTACGCCATTGGCATGGCGTTGAAGATCGGCCCTGTTTCGGCCAAGTTCAAAGGCAATATCGAGCTCAGCGACATCAACCCGCCCGGCAGTTACAAGCTGTCGTTCGAAGGGCAGGGCGGACCGGCCGGGCATGGCAAGGGCAGTGCGGCGGTGGTGCTCACGCCGAACGCCGCCGGTTGCGAGCTGGCCTACACGGTGCAGGCATCGGTGGGCGGCAAGGTCGCGCAACTGGGTCAGCGTTTGATTGACGGTGCAGCCAAGTCCATGGCTGAAGATTTTTTCAAGCGCTTTGACCTGGAAATGCAAAAGCAGCATCCCGCGTCTTATGCGGCGCGCGATGCGGCCGCAGTGGCGGCTGGCGCTGAGGCTCCGGCTGAAGTTGGCGGTGGCGGTGTGCCGCTCTGGGTTTGGGGCGGGGGTGCTGTGGTGCTGGCTGCCATCATCTGGCTGAGCCGCTGAGCTGGCGCGAATCAAAGCCTGAAGAGCACGAAAGAACAAGCGGCATGGAAAACCTCGATGTGATGGTTTTACGCACCCTGCGTGACTGGCGCCAGGCCGGCCAGCGCGCTCTGCTGGCCACGGTGGTACGCACCTGGGGCTCGTCGCCCCGGCCGGTCGGCTCCATCATGGCGCTGCGTGAAGACGGCACGGTGGTCGGCTCGGTCTCGGGCGGCTGCATTGAAGACGACCTGATCTACCAATACACCCAGGCCTATGCAGCCGGCCAGACTGGGGGCGCAGCGGTTCAAGGAAAGGCGATTCCTTCGGGGCCTCCCGCCTTCATCAAGTACGGCGTGAGCGCAGACGAAGCCCACCGCTTTGGCCTGCCCTGCGGTGGCACGCTGGAGTTGCTGCTGGAGTTTGACCCGAGCGCGGCAGATCTCGCCACCCTGGTGAGCGCGCTCGAAGCCGGCCAGCTGATGCAGCGCCAGGTCAGTCTGAAAGATGGCACCGTCATCCAGAGCCTGAGTGCCGCACCCAGCGAGCTCAGCGTGACAGCCACGGAGCTGGTCAACACCTTTGGCCCCGAATACCGCATGCTGCTCATAGGCGCCGGCCAGCTGACCGAATACTTGGCCACCATGGCCCTGTTCAGCGGTTTTGCCGTGACGGTCTGCGACCCGCGCGAGGAGTACCGCAGCGCCTGGTCAGTGGCCGGCGCGGTGGTGCTGAGCGACATGCCCGACGACGTGGTCAACGCCTTCAAGCCCGACCGCCGCAGCTGCGTGATTGCGCTCACGCACGACCCCAAGCTGGACGACCTGGCCTTGCTTGAGGCGCTGAACACCGAGGCTTTTTACATCGGCGCCATCGGCTCGCGGCGCAACAACGAAGCCAGGCACCAGCGCATGGCCGAGCACTTTGAACTGAGCGAATCGACGCTGGCGCGCTTGCGCGGGCCCATCGGCATTTACATCGGCAGCAAGACGCCTTCAGAGATTGCAGTCAGTGTGATGGCCGAGGTGTTGGCTGTGAAAAACGGAGTGGAATTGCCGCGTGACATGGCCGTGGCGCAAGCCAAAAACGAAAGAGCCGTTGTGCACAACGACCCGGGTGAGCTGGTCTGCAGCGTGCGGCGCTAACGAGCCAGCCACCAGGCCAGGCTTTTGAGGCCCAGCACCGTCATGGCCAGCGAGCCCAGCACATGCAGGCCGGCGGTCAGCAAGGCCAGCCCATAGCGTCCGGCCATCAAAAACTCCACCACTTCGGCCGAGAACGATGAAAAGGTGGTCAGCCCGCCCAGGAAACCTGTGATCAAGAGCAAGCGCCAGACCGGGTCCAGTTGCGGCATGGCCTGAAATACTGCGATGGCCACGCCAATCAGGTAGCCGCCGATCAGGTTGGCCGCCAGCGTGCCCCAGGGCAGCAAGCCGCCGGGCGTGAGCCATAGCCCCAAGCCCCAGCGCGCCAGCGCGCCGAGTGAGGCGCCTATGCAAATGGCCAGCACAGTCAACACTGCGTCACTTGCTCATTTGCATGGGCAGCCAGGTGGCAATGCCGGGAAAGACATAAATGATGGCCACAGCCAAGCACATGAGGAAAAACATTGGCAGCGTGACCTTGGCGATCCAGGTCAGCTCTTTGCCCGTCATGCCTTGCAGAACAAACAGGTTAAAGCCCACAGGCGGCGTGATCTGCGCCATCTCAACCACCAGCACGATGAAGATACCAAACCAGATCGGATCAATGCCGGCTTTTTGGATGGTCGGCATCAGCACGCCCATGGTCAGCACCACCATGGAAATGCCGTCCAGAAAACAGCCCAGCAGCACAAAGAAAAATGTCAGCGCCAAAATGAGCTGGCCCTGGCTCAGACCCAGGGTGGCCACCCATTCGGCCAGATGCCGCGGCAGACCGATGTAGCCCATCGAGAGCGTCAGAAAGGCGGCGCCGGCCAAAATGAGCGCGATCATGCAGTACAGCCGCGTGGCGCCCATCAGTGCGTCTCTGAAGGCTGCCCAGCTCAGCGAGCCTTGCAGCGCAGAGATGATCAGAGAGCCGACCACGCCCACGGCAGCAGCTTCGGTGGCGGTGGCGATGCCGGCGTAAATCGAGCCGAGCACGGCAGCGATCAGCGAGACCACGGGAATCAGCGCGCGGGAGGCCTGGATCTTTTCAATGAGCGTGGTCTTGGCGTCGGCCGGTGGTATTTGCGTCGGGTTGCGCAGCGCCCAGAAAGCGATGTAGCCTGAGAACAGCAGGGCCAGCATCAGGCCCGGAAAAACACCGGCAATGAACAGCTTGGCAATCGACACCTCGGCGGTGACGCCGTAAACGATCATGATGATGGACGGCGGAATCAAGAGCCCCAGGGTGCTGGCACCCGCCAGCGTGCCGATGACCATGTGCTCGGGGTAGCCGCGTCGTGTCAGTTCGGGCAGCGTCATCTTGCCGATGGTGGCGCAGGTGGCGGCGCTCGAGCCCGACACCGCCGCAAAGATGGTACAACCCACCACGTTGGTGTGCAGCAAGCGACCGGGCAGCGCCTGCATCCAGGGGGCCAGGCCCTTGAACATGTCTTGCGACAAGCGCGTGCGAAACAGAATCTCGCCCATCCAGACAAACAAGGGCAAGGCGGTCAGCGTCCAGCTCGAAGCCGAGCCCCAGATGGTCACGGCCATGGCATCACCGGCCGGGCGCGCCGTGAAAAGTTGCATGCCGATCCAGGCCACCCCTGACAGCGACAGCCCGATCCAGACGCCGCTGCCCAAAATCAGGAACAGTGACAGCACCAGCAGGGCCATGATGGCGAGATCGTTCATGCGCGAGCTTTCTTTTATTCGTTGCGCAGCGCTTCGCCGCTGACGGGAACAACGCGGCGGTTCTGGATTTCAAGCACCGCTTCGTCGATGAAGGCGACTGCAAAAATCAGCGCCCCCCAGGCCATGGCTAACTGCGGTATCCACAGCGGCGTGGCGTCGTTGCCGGTGGAAATGTCATTGAAGGCATGCGACTGCCAGGCCAGCTTGCAGCAGTAATAGGCAAACAGCAGGGCCAGCAGCACGGCCAGGCCCAAGGCCAACAGCTCCATGCTTTTTTTCCAGCGGCCTTGCAGCTTGTTGAGCAGCAGGGTCACGCGTATGTGCTCGCCGCGCTTGAGCGTGTGCGCCATGGCCAGAAAGCCGCTGGCGGCCATCAGGTAGCCCGCATAAGCGTCCACGCCGGGTGCGTGAAAGTGCAGCTGCCGGCTGACGATGGACAGCAGCACCATCAGCAGCAGCCCGACCATGCACAGCGCCGCCAGGGCGGCGGCGCTGTTGAAAATGCCGTCCAGCAGTTTGCGCATGGCTTCAGGTTTTACTTGAGGTAAGCGTCAACGATGGCCTTGCCCTCGGGACCGGCTTTTTCAAGCCATTCCTTGAGCATGACGTCGCCAATTTTTTTCATGTCGGCTTTGAGCTGTGCTGAAGGCGCTGCTATCTGCATGCCGTTGGCCTTGAGGGTTTCAAGGGTCTTGGTGTTCACGTTTTTGCTGGCTGCCCAGCCGCGCATTTCAGCGTCAGCTGCGGCTTTTTGCAGGGCTTGTTTGGTGGCCGCGTCAAGGGCCTCAAAAGCTGCTTTGTTGACGATGACGGCATTTTTAGGCAACCATGCTTGAGCGTCGTAGTAATACTTCAGGTGCTCGAAAAGCTTGCTGTCAACGCCCGTGGCACCGGAAGTCATGGTCGATTCAACGACGCCGGTGGCCAGCGCTTGTGAGAACTCTGCCGCCTGCACTGTGACTGGCTGGGCACCGACGAGCTCGGCAATACGGGCGGTGGATGGGCTGTACGCACGCCACTTGATGCCTTTGAGATCGGCTGCTGAATTGATCGGCTTCTTGGCGTAAATGCCCTGCGGTGGCCATGCCACGGCGTAGAGCAACTGCATGCCTTGTTCAGCGAGTTTCTTCTCTAAGGCTGGCTTTTGGGCCCTGTACAACTTCATGGAGGTGTCATAGCTGTCAGCCAGAAAGGGCAGGCCGTCGATGCCGAAGATTTGCCATTCGTTTTGGAAATTAGCGAGCAAAATTTCGCCCGCTTGTGCTTGGCCACCCTGCACCGCGCGTTTGATCTCCGGAGCTTTGAACAGCGATGCGTTGGCATGCACAGTGATCTTGAGCTTACCGCCGCTGGCCTTGTCCACCTCGTTGGCGAACTGCACCAGATTTTCACTGTGAAAGTTGCTGGCCGGGTAGGCGGCTGGCAGATCCCATTTGGTCTGGGCCATGACGCTGGAGCCCAGGCTCAGGGCGACGGCGGCTATCAATGCGAACTTGAATTTCATGGGGACTCCTTGATTGTGGTGAACAAAAGCTGACTGAACTTTAAACGGCCTGCACTGAAAGCCGATCAGTACTTTCCCTTAATGTCAACACTTTATCAATGAATTACTGATTATCTGCCTACAATAAATTACCTGCAACAGCAGTGCCAACTTGGTTTTTTGAACCCATCTTCATTTATCAGCCGGAGTCAGTGATGTCAAAAAAACTACCTGTTCGTCAAGCCATCTCTGCAGAACGCTCATCTATGCCGATCGTTTCTTCGGCCCACTTGGTCTCGCCGCAAAGTACCGAGATGAGCGAGTTTGAATACGGACTCATCGTCGCGGGCAATGCTTTTCATCGCTGGGTTGCTCACTGTATGAGTGCGGCTGGCCTGAAAGATCTGACGCCACTCGACGTTTTGGTGCTTCACCATGTGACGCATCGAGCCCGGGACAAAAGGCTGACCGACATCTGCTTCATCATGAACGTTGAAGACACGCACTTGATTAACTATTCTTTAAAAAAATTGCAGAACCTCAAAGTTGTCGAAAGCAGAAAGAACGGCAAGGAAGTGATTTATGCATCAACCGAAAGCGGACAGGCCTTTGTTCAGCGTTATCGAGAGATCCGGGAGTCTTGCCTGATTGACGCTATCAAGGTGGATGACGGAATGAATCGCGATATAGGCGAGTTGGCGCGGTTGCTGCGCGTTCTTTCAGGTATGTATGACCAAGCCGCCCGTTCGGCTGCGTCGCTTTAAATTCAAAAATTAGAAATTCGCACATGACCGATAAACGCTGGCAATTCTGGATAGACCGCGGCGGCACTTTCACCGACGTGGTGGGCAAGCGCCCTGACGGCTCGCTGGTGACGCACAAGCTGCTGTCCGACAACCCAGAGCAGTACCGTGACGCGGCGGTGGCCGGCATCCGGCACCTGCTTGGTTTGAAGCCCGGCGAGCCGGTGAGCGCTAAGCAGGTGGCCTGCGTGAAGATGGGCACGACGGTGGCCACCAATGCACTGCTCGAGCGCCAGGGCGAACCCACGCTGCTGGTGACCACGCGCGGCTTTCGGGACGCGCTGCGCATTGCCTACCAAAACCGGCCGCGTCTGTTTGACCGGCACATCGTGTTGCCCGAGCTGCTGTACAGCGCGGTGCTTGAAGCCCAAGAGCGCATGGGCGCGCACGGCGAAGTGATTCAAGCGCTGGACGAGGCGGCGCTCAAAGTGGAACTTGAGGCGCACTACGCAAAGGGACTGCGCAGCGTGGCGATTGTGTTCATGCACGGTTACCGCTTCACAGCGCACGAAAAAGCGGCGCGTCGGCTGGCAGAAGCTGCCGGTTTCACGCAGATCAGCACCTCGCATGAAACCAGCCCGATGATGAAGTTCGTCAGCCGCGGCGACACCACCGTGGTCGATGCCTACCTGTCGCCCATCCTGCGTCGCTATGTCGAGCAGGTGGCCGCCGAGATGCCCGGTGTGCAGCTGTATTTCATGCAGTCCTCGGGCGGGTTGACTGACGCGCACGCTTTTCAGGGGAAAGACGCTATCCTGAGCGGGCCGGCCGGTGGCATTGTCGGTATGGCGCGCACGGCCGCCATTGCGGGTATGGACAAGGTCATCGGCTTTGACATGGGAGGCACCTCGACCGACGTGTCGCATTTCGCCGGTGAGTTCGAGCGCGAGTTTGAAACGCAGGTGGCCGGCGTGCGCATGCGCGCGCCGATGATGAGTATTCACACCGTGGCGGCCGGTGGCGGCTCGCTCTTGAAATTTGACGGCGAGCGCTTTCGCGTCGGCCCGCAAAGCGCAGGCGCCAACCCCGGGCCTGCCAGCTACCGGCGCGGCGGCCCGTTGGCCGTGACAGACGCCAACCTCATGGTCGGCAAGGTGCAGCCGCTTTATTTTCCGAAGGTGTTCGGCCCCAACGCCGACGAGCCGCTGAGCAAGGCCGCGGTCGAAGAGAAGTTTGCATTGCTGGCCGCGCAAACAGGCCGCAGCGCCGAGGTAGTGGCTGAAGGCTTTATCCACATCGCCGTGCAGCAGATGGCCAATGCGATTAAAAAAATATCGGTGGCGCGAGGCTATGACGTCACCCGCTACACCTTACAGTGTTTTGGCGGCGCGGGCGGCCAGCATGCCTGCCTGGTGGCTGATGCACTGGGCATGACGCGCGTGCTGGTGCATCCGCTGGCCGGCGTGCTGAGCGCCTACGGCATGGGTCTGGCCGACCAGAACGTGATTCGTGAGCAGGCCGTGGAGTGCCCGCTGGGTGCCGCCGCCATGGACGACATTGCCAGTCAGTTGCAGGCCCTGGCCGCTGGCGCACGTGCCGATTTGCAGCGTCAGTCGGTCAGCGGTGGCGAGATCCTTGTGCACCAGCGTGTGCATGTGCGTTATCAGGGAAGCGACTCGGCGCTGGTGGTGCCCTTCGGCACGCTGGGTGACATTGAAGCGGGTTTTGAGGCGGCCTACCGTCAGCGCTTTGCCTTTCTCATGCACGGCAAGTCGCTGGTTGTCGAGGCGGTGTCGGTGGAGGCAGTGGTGGCCGGCGACGCGCCCGCCGAGCAGTTGCGTGCCTTACACGGGTCGCGCCAGGTGCCGCGCCGCGACACCGTGCGCATGTACTCGCAAGCCCAATGGCACGATGCTGCGCTGGTGGTGCGTGAAGACCTGCGGCCGGGGGATGTGATTGCCGGGCCGGCCATCATTGCCGAGAAAAACGCCACCACGGTGATCGAGCCCGGCTGGCAGGCCAGCCTAAGCGCGCTGGACCACCTGGTGCTGGAGCGGCGCACAGCGCGCCCCACGCAGTTTGCCGCCGGCACCTCCGTAGACCCGGTGCTGCTGGAGGTATTCAACAACCTCTTCATGAACATCGCCGAGCAGATGGGCCTGCAGCTGCAAAACACAGCGCATTCGGTCAACATCAAAGAGCGGCTGGACTTCAGCTGCGCACTCTTTGACACCGGCGGCAGCCTGATCGCCAATGCGCCGCACATGCCGGTGCACCTGGGTTCGATGGGTGAGAGCATCAAGACGGTGATCCGCGAAAACGCTGGCAACATGCACCCTGGCGATGTGTTCGTGCTCAACGACCCGTATCACGGCGGCACCCATCTGCCGGACATCACCGTTATCACGCCGGTGTACCTGAGTGGCAGCGATGCGCAACCGGCTTTTTACGTCGGCTCGCGCGGCCACCACGCCGATATCGGCGGCACAACGCCAGGCTCTATGCCGCCTTTTTCAACATCTATTCAAGAAGAGGGCGTGCAGATCAACAACGTCAAGCTGGTCGATCGTGGCGTGCTGCGCGAGGCCGAGATGCTGGCGCTGCTACAAAGTGGTCCTTACCCGAGTCGCAACCCGGCGCAAAACATGGCCGACCTCAAGGCGCAGATTGCGGCCAACGAAAAAGGCCTGCAAGAGCTGCGCAAGATGGTGGCGCAGTTTGGTCTGGAGGTGGTGCTGGCTTACATGAACCATGTGCAGGACAACGCCGAGGAATCGGTGCGCCGCGTCATCACGCGCCTGAAAGACGGCGCCTTCACCTTGCCGCTGGACAACGGCGCCCAGATCCAGGTGGCGATTCGCGTCAACACCCAAGAGCGCAGCGCCGAGATTGATTTCACCGGCACCTCGGCGCAGCAGGCCAACAATTTCAATGCGCCCACGGCTGTTTGCATGGCGGCGGTGCTCTATGTGTTTCGCACCCTGGTGGACGACGACATCCCGCTCAACGCGGGTTGCCTCAAGCCTCTTAAGGTCATCATTCCGGCCGGCTCCATGCTCAATCCGAACCCGCCGGCCTCGGTGGTGGCTGGCAATGTCGAAACCTCGAGCTGCATCACCAATGCGCTCTACGGCGCGCTCGGCGTGATGGCCGCCAGCCAGTGCACCATGAACAACTTCACCTTTGGCAGCGCCCGTTACCAATACTACGAGACGATTTCAGGCGGCTCGGGCGCAGGCGGGCAGTTCAATGCGCAGGGCGAGCAGATAGGCGGCTTTGATGGCACGAGCGTGGTGCAAACGCACATGACCAACTCGCGCCTCACCGACCCGGAGGTGCTGGAGTTCCGCTTTCCGGTGCATCTTGAGAGCTACGAAATTCGACAAGGCTCGGGTGGCGCCGGCCAATGGCAGGGCGGTCACGGTGGCGTGCGGCGTGTGCGCTTTCTGGAGCCGATGACGGCCGGGATTTTGTCGAACGGACGTGAACACGGCGCATTTGGCACGGCCGGCGGACAAGCTGGCCAGGTGGGGGCGAACCGCGTGCTGCGCGCAGACGGCAGCGTGGAAGTGCTGGGGCATATCGGGCAGGTCGACATGCTGGCGGGCGATGTGTTTGAGGTTCAGACACCCGGCGGCGGCGGTTTTGGGCAAGCCTGAAGCCCAGCTTACTTTGGGCTGTTGGCTTTGTTTGTACCGGATTTGTTAGAGCCGGATTTGGGCATGTAGCTGACACCGTTCACGCTCAGACCTGCTTCAGATAGCTTGGCGGCAGAATTTTCGCCCAGGCCTTTGACCCGTGAGATCAGGTCGGCCCAGCTCTTGAACTCCGCCTTTTGGCGCTCGGCCAGGATCAGCCGGGTGGTGGCCGGGCCAAGGCCTTTGATGCCATCGAGATCGGCTTCGCTTGCCTGGTTGATTTCAACCCCGGCCAAAGCCAGGCTCAGGGGTAAGCAGGCTAAAAAAGTGATGATTTTTTTACGCATGAGGGATTCTCAATTAAAGGGATTGAAAACCTAACGAAGCTTCGCTGCAACTGGTTGACGGCTTGGCAGCTTTAAAGCGACAGGCGCAGTGCGATACTCAGCGTGGCATCTCCTCTTTCAGCCGGCCGCATGAACCCAGAAGTCATTGTCACCAACATCAAAAAACGCTTTACCGGCGTTTCCGGCACCGTCAACGCCTTGCTGCCGGTGCAGGCGCGTACGCTGCCCATCGCTTACCTGGGCTCGGACATGCCGGGTGCGGTATTGGCGGCGCAGCATAGCGGCGAGCGCTTTGCGCGGCTTAGCTTTTGGCAAGCGCTAAGGGTTTCAGCCAAGCGGCTGCCCGACGGTCGCAAGCGCATCTGGCATGTGCGGCGTGACCCCGAAATGATGCTGGCTATTTTCTTGCGTGATGTGCTGCGCCTGCCGATTTCACTTGTCTTCACCTCGGCTGCCAAGCACCGGCATTCGTGGTTTCCTCGCTGGCTGATCGCCAACATGGATGGCGTCATTTCGACCACGCCGGAGGCTGCCAGCTATGTGCCCAACACCACGCGCGTAGTGCCGCATGGCATCAGTCTGGAGCGCTTTTCTCCGCCTGACAACAAGCTCACGGTGTGGCAGAGAACGGGTCTGGCCGGGCGCTACGGCATTGGCGTTTTCGGCCGCGTGCGCCCGGACAAGGGCAGCGACATTTACGTAGAAGCCATGCTGGAATTACTGCCCGACTTTCCTGACTTCACCGCCGTGATAGCCGGCCTGTGCCAACCGCAACATGAGGCCTTCAAACAGGCGCTGGTGGACAAAGTGGCTGCACGTGGTTTGTCCGAGCGCATCATTTTTTTAGGAGAGATCGCGCCTGACACCGTGGGCCAGTGGTACCAGAACGTACTGATCACCGTTGCCTGCCCGCGCTACGAGCCTTTTGGCCTGACGCCGCTCGAAGGCATGGCTTGCGGCTGCGCCGTGGTGGCCAGCGAAACGGGCGCGTTCAAGACCATCGTGGACGAAGGTCTGACCGGTCATGTGGTGCCCACGGATGATGTTGCCGCGCTGGTGGCTGCGCTGCGCCCCGTCATGCAAGAGCCGCTGCGCGCGGCTGAGATGGGCCGCTTGGGACGCCAGCGCGTCGAGCAGCTGTTCTCTGTGGAGCGCGAGGCGGCGGGTGTGGCGGCGGTGTACGCTCATGTGTGGGGCCAGGCTGAGACCGCTTGAATCTGCACAGACAGTTAATTTGAGAACCCAATGAACCTGCAAGAAAACTTAAATTCCCGACCCCCGCGGCTCACGGTCGGCATACTGACTCTGAACGAGGAAAAGCGAATTGCCGCGTGCATTCAAAGCGCTCATTTTGCCGACCAGATTCTGGTGATCGACAGCGGCAGCCAAGACAAGACCCGCGACATCGCCGCTGCGCTGGGCGCCGAGGTTTTTGAGTACGCCGATTGGCAGGGCTTTGCCGTGCAGCGCAACCGCGTACTCCAACACGCCAAGGGCGAATACATCTTCTTTTTAGACGCCGATGAGAAAATGCCGCCCGCCATGCAAGCCGAGATTGAAGCCGTGCTGGCATCCGGTAAGGACGAGATCTGGGAGGTGCAATGGAACCAGGTGGCGTTTGGCAGGCCGCTGACCCAGATGAAAATCACAGGTGGTATTGAGCGCATGTTCAAGACTGCATCTATCCGGGAATTCACAGGCGTTGTGCATGAACAAGCCGAAATGACTCCCGGCTCACGTCAGGTCAGGCGCTTTCGCTCCAGGTTGTTTCATTATTCCCGCGAATCGGTTTACGGCAGCCTGAACAAGCTCGCGCAATATGTGCAGTTGGGCGCTGCCAAGCGCGCGCAAGCTGGTAAAACAGGCGGTGTGTTGCGAGGCTTAGCATCAGCCTTTGCCACCTTCATGCGACTTTATTTCTTCAGGCGTGGTTTTTTGTGCGGCCCTGAAGGTTTTTTGTTTTGTTTCTTCATTTCATTGGAATCTTTTTTTCGATATACCGCTTTGAAATATGACGCCCATGATTTGAAAAATCTGGCTGCGCGAAAGTAAGTTGATACAGACTCTATACCGATGCATGTCCTGATCGTCAGTAAAAATAGGATTCCTGTTTACGCTTATGGTGGTACTGAGCGTGTCGTCTGGGATCTGGGGTATGCCCTGCATCGCCTCGGCCACCGGGTAACTTACCTGGTGAAACCAAGATCGCGCTGTGATTTCGCAGATGTCTTGTTTATTGACAAGCAAAAGGCTTTGTTGCCTCAAGTCGTGGCTGCAAAGCACCAGTCAGGTGCAGATATCGTTCATTTCCACTCCAATCCTTTCGACGACGTTTCGGCATCCGAAGCGTTTGAGTTGCCGTACTTGGTTACTGAACATGGCAACAGTGAGAGGGGTGCATGGCATTCGCGCAACACGGTCTTTCTTTCCAAAGACCATGCCGCTCGACACGATTCTGAGCAATTTGTTTACAACGGATTGGATTGGGATAGCTATGGCAAGGTGGATTTTTCATTGCCCCGTAAAGACTTTCATTTTCTTGGCAATGTGGCATGGCCTGTCAAAAACTTTCAGGGCGCCATGGATGTGGCACGCGATGCATCCATTAATTTGAATGTGATGGGCGGTCGGCGTTTGCAGATTCGGCGAGGCTTTCGGTTCACCTGGGAGTCTTACATTCGTTTTCACGGCATGGTTGGAGGCGCACAAAAATTTTCTATGCTCAATGCATCCAAAGGAATGATTTTCCCCGTCCGCTGGTATGAACCCTTCGGCCTGGCTATCGTGGAAAGTCTGTATTTTGGATGTCCTGTTTTTGCAACGCCTTATGGCGCCATACCGGAGCTGGTCCCGGCTGATTGCGGTGCGCTAAGCCACTCTGCGAGTGAGTTGGTCCAAGCACTGGGGCAGGCAGATACGTATTCGGCGCAGGCTTGCCACGCGCAAGCCCATGAGAAGTTCAATGCGCAAAAAATGGCCTTGGGTTATCTCCATAAATACGAGCTGGTTCTAGCTGGACAACCACTTCATCCGCAAACGCCAATTAGCCAGATTCATCCCCGCGATTTGCCTTGGACAGACTGACGCACTTACCAATCAGCATGCGAGTCCTACTGGTCAGCAACTCTTTCATCCCTGTATTCGCTTATGGCGGTACAGAGCGCGTCATCTGGGATCTGGGCCAGGCGCTTGTTGAACTGGGACATAAGGTGACTTATCTGGTGGCAGCGGGCTCCAGTTGTCCCTTTGCCAAGGTGTTAGAGATCAATCCTGCTGTGGATCTTCGCCTTCAGATTTCGGTTGACATTGACATCGTGCACTTTCAGTTCAACCCGACGTTTGATCTGGATGCAGATTTTGACAAGCCCTATGTAGTGACCGAGCACGGCAACACTGCCGGTGACAAGCGCTTGCCGCTGAATTCTATTTTTGTGTCTCGCAACCATGCCCAGCGGCATGGATCTGAGCAATTTGTCTACAACGGCCTGAACTGGGAGGCCTACGGGCCGGTGGACTTTGAGTTACCTCGTCGCCATCATCATTTTTTAGGTAAGGCGGCATGGCGCGTCAAAAACGTAACGGGCGCGATCGATGTGGCGCTGGAAGCTGGCGTGAAACTGGCTGTTTTGGGCGGCACAAGGCTCAATCTCAAACGCGGATTTCGGTTTACATGGTCTCGCAAAGTCGAGTTTCACGGCATGGTGGGCGGACAGCATAAGTTTCAATTGCTCAACGCTTCCAATGGTCTGGTTTTCCCCGTTCGTTGGCATGAGCCCTTTGGACTGGCCGTGATAGAAAGCCTGTATTTTGGGTGTCCGGTGTTTGCGACGCCCTATGGATCGCTGAATGAACTTGTGGGTCCTGAGTATGGGGTTCTTGCCAGTGAGTGTGAAGTTCTGGCAGAAGCTATCTTGAGCCAATCCTTTGATTTTCGTGCCTGCCATCAACATGCGGTGCAAAGTTTTAATGCAAAGAAAATGGCCATAGCCTACCTCGAGAAATACCAGAAAGTAGCCGATGGCGACTTTTTGTCGTCCATTCATCCTCAAGCACTCGAGCGTGATATTCGCTTGCCTTGGGCTTAAGCCGAACACGGAGCCAAGATGCCAAGACTTGATGCCGGCGATGTCACTGTGGTGGTGGTGACCTACAATAGCGCGCACTGTTTGCCTGGGCTGTCCAGTGGATTACAAACGATGCGCAACATCATCGTGGTTGACAACGCGAGTGATGACGACTTGCAGACCCAACTGACATTGACTCTGCCGCAGGCCTCTTTGCTGCGCAACGCCCGCAACCTGGGCTTTGGCGCTGCGAATAACCGTGCGCTGGCGCAGGTTCAAACCCCCTACGCCCTGTTGCTCAACCCGGACTGCCTACCGACAAAGGAGTTTCTTGATGGACTGTTGCAGGCCGCGGCCGACTTTCCTGATGCCGCCATCCTTGCGCCACACCTGATCCGACGTAACGGCACGCCTGAAGTGAGCTACCGTTGGCCTTCCACGCATTGGGTCTCAAGAGGCCCTAAGGCCGATGGGCCTTGTTGCGTGGGTTTTGTGTGCGGCGCGGTCATGCTGCTCAACATGGATGTGATGAAGCGCATTGGTTTTTTTGACGAGACATTTTTTCTTTACTACGAAGACGAAGACTTGTGCCAGCGTGTTTTCTTGGCTGGCCAGCAGATCGTGCTCGTACCCGAGCTTGAGATCACGCACCTTTCCCGGGGCTCGGTGAAGGGACCCAACCCGCTCAAGTCAGAGTTCATCCGCGGCTATCACCACGCACAGTCCAAACTGGTTTTTGAGCGCAAGTACTTTGGCGCCGCGCTAGCTGCTCGCTTGCGTTGGAAGACGCTGTTGTTGGCTTTGCTGACACTGGCGCTCAGATTGCTGCTGCCGCAGCCGCGTTACCTGGCTCGGTTGCTTGGGCGGATTGTTGGGCTGTGCCGGCCTTATCCTTTTCGCGAGCCTAACATATCAACTTTTACAACATAAAAATATCTTTTACCCATTTGAAAATAGAAATATAAAAGGATGAATTTTTGATAGGATTGTTAGTAAATAAATATGTCAAGTGCGTTAGTGTTGACCTCGTTTTATTTTTGGAGTAAAAGTTATGAATCTTAATGAAGTAATTAACGAAAAATGGCTTGATGCTAAATCAGTTTCGGATATCTACCAATCTGCGAGCCCCTTTCCGCACATTGTGATGGATGACTTCATTAAGCTGGATGTTTTGGAAAAGGTTTTAAAAGAATTTCCTGATTTGGCTATGCATGATGAGAACGCTATAAAATTTAACAATGCCAACGAAATAAAGTTTGCTGGAAGAGGTATGGGGATACTATCCCCGGCTGCTTTATATTTAACATCATATTTAAATTCGGATCTTTTTTTAAATTATTTAAATACGATGACGGGTATTCAAGAGCCCTTGATCAGCGACCCTTATTTGGCTGGTGGCGGCTATCATGAAATAAAGAGGGGCGGCTTACTGAAAGTCCATGCTGATTTCAACAACCATCCAAAGCTGACATTGGACCGGCGTTTGAATTTACTTGTATATCTAAACAAAGACTGGTCGGACGATTGGGGCGGTAAATTACAACTTTTTGATGTTGATAGAAAAAAAGCAGTGGTATCTGTGATGCCAAAATTCAATACGGCTGTTTTATTTACGACAACATCATTCACCTATCATGGCCACCCTGACCCTTTAAATTGCCCTGAAAGCCGCTCAAGGAAGTCACTGGCCTATTACTATTTTTCAACAGGCCGACCTGCTGGCGAGGCTCTTGGTTACGACCATTCGACCATATTTAGACCGCGAGCGGAACATAAATCAGAGGTGAAGTTGAAGTTCAAAGATTACGTTCGTGCGGCATTGCCTGATTTTTTGATCCGAGCCTTTAAAAAGCAAAAGAAAAAAATATTTAAAGAGTAGGATCACTAGGTGTCTTGGCTGCTCTTTTTTTAAGAGAGTGGCAGTTTCAAGGCCATTTACCATCGATAACCACCGGCGAACTTTACAGCTCCTCAATCCGCCTCGCCGGATAACTGTCCCAAGCCTGGCAACCCGGGCAGTGCCAGAAATGCTGTGTGGCTTCGAAGCCGCAGGCGGCGCAGCGGTAGCGCATCAGCGGTTTGGTGGCCTGGTCCAGGGCGCGTTGCACCAGCTTGTGGGGCTGTTCATTTTCAAAGCGTTCCCCTGCAATCCAGCGGGAGGCCGCCAGCAGCGATGGTTGCCGTTCGAGGTGTTTCACATACCAGTCCCGCGCTGACTGTCGGTCATCGCCCAGTTGGATGATGGCTTCTAAAACGTCAACCGAGGGGAGTGTGTCGTAATTGTTTTTAAGGTTTTTAAGCGCAACAATTTGCTGGCCGCAGCTTTTGGCGACTTGGGCCAGCAGCTCAGCTGCGAGCGGCATGGCCTGGGGGGCGGCTTGCTCTAGTTGAGTGAGTGTGTTGAAGGCGTCTGCGTTTCGACCCAGCTGATGCTCCAGTTTGGCTTTTTCAATCAAGGGTCTGGCGGCACCCGGTGCCAAGCTGATGGCTTTCTGTAGCAGTAACAAGGCTTGTTCGGTGTCGCCTGCGGCCCCAATGGCCAGGGCTTGTTCGCAAAGGTAATGCGCCTGCCTCACACCAAAACTGCCACGGCTGCTGCCGTCGAGTTTGCCGGCAATTTCAGTGGCTGGCGCCCAGTCGCGGGACCGCTCGTAAATCGATAGCAAGGCTAGGCGTGCTTCCTCCTGGTAGCTGGTGCCTTCGAGTTTGCGAAGTGCCGCTTCGGCGCGGTCAAGCAGACCGGCTTTTAAAAAATCAAGCGCGAGCGCATGCTGTGCACGGTTGTGCTCGGCGGGGGTCAAGTCCCCGCGGGCGATCAGGTGTTCGTGTACCCGTACAGCGCGCTCGTATTCGCCACGGCGACGAAAAAGATTGCCCAGGGCAAAGTGCAGCTCGGAGGTGTCCGGGTCGTTTTGCACTGCTTCAATGAAGGCGTCAATCGCCTGGTCTTGCTGTTCGTTGAGCAGGAAGTTCAGACCGCGAAAGTAGGCTTTGGGGGCTTGCCGGTTTTCAACACGGAGTTGCCGCAGATCCAGCCTGGAGGCCAGCCAGCCCAGCGCAAAGGCCAACGGAAAAGCCATCAGCAGCCAGGCGTAATCAAATTCCATGGGGCAAATCGTTGGCCGCGGTGGGGGCCGCAGGTGGCTTGGACGGCGCACGGCGGTTTTTCCACCAGCGAGGCATCATGACCAGCACGCCCAGCGCCATACCGGCCGAAAAGACTGCCAGCACTACCAACACCAGTGGCGCTTGCCACACCGTGCCGAAAAAGAAGTGCACGGACACAACATGCTGGTTATTCAGCGCAAAAGCAAACAGCGTAAAAAAAATGGCTGCTTTGAGCAGCCACAGCACGTATTTCACTCAGCTCTCCCAGTGGGTCTGGCGATTGTAGCCAGCCCCTTCCCCTTGAGTGCCACAGGGGCGGGATGATTCGTTTTCTTGGCTGGCGGCGCTGCCAGCAGTTCTTGGGTGCGGGCATCGACGGCCTCGCGCAGGGCTTTGCCGGGTTTGAAATGCGGCACGCGCTTTTCAGGAATTGCCACGCTTTCGCCGGAGCGCGGGTTACGCCCCATGCGCGGGGGCCTGTGGTTGATGGAGAAGCTGCCAAAGCCGCGTATCTCAATCCGGTGACCGCGCACCAAAGCATCGCTGACCGCGTCAAGAATGGTCTTGACGGCGTGTTCGGCGTCTCTGTGGGTCAACTGGCTGAAACGGTTGGCCAGTTCTTCAACAAGGTCTGAGCGGGTCATGAAAGGCTTGGGTGCAAAAAGACTGAAAACGCAACGTTCCAAAAGGAAGCGGGACAAGAAACCCGAAAAGGTCTGTCGCCCCGCTTGTCTTGGATCGTTGTCGACTTAGCTGTTGTTGTCCAGCTTGGCGCGCAGCAGTGCGCCCAGGCTGGTCAGACCGGCGTTGTCGCGTGAGGACTCTTTGCTCAGCGTGGCCATGGCTTCTTGCTGGTCAGCGTTGTCCTTGGCTTTGACCGAGAGTTGGATGTTGCGGGTCTTGCGATCCACGTTGACCACCACGGCAGAGACTTCGTCACCTTCTTTGAGCACGTTACGGGCATCTTCAACGCGATCGCTGCTGATTTCGCTGGCGCGCAGGTAACCGATGATGTCTTCGCCCAGATCGATCTCGGCGCCTTTGGCGTCAACGGTCTTGACCTTGCCGGTCACGATTGCGCCCTTGTCGTTGATCGACACGAAGGTGGTGAACGGATCAGAGTCCAGCTGCTTGATACCCAGAGAGATGCGTTCGCGGTCCACGTCAACAGCCAGCACGATGGCTTCAACTTCCTGGCCTTTTTTGTAGTTACGAACAGCGGCTTCGCCGGTTTCGTTCCATGACAAGTCAGACAGGTGCACCAGGCCGTCGATGCCGGCAGCCAGACCCACAAAGACGCCGAAGTCGGTGATCGACTTGATCGGACCTTTGACGCGGTCGCCGCGCTTGGTGTCTTGGGCAAATTCCTGCCAAGGGTTGGCCTTGCACTGCTTCATGCCCAGCGAAATGCGGCGCTTGTCTTCGTCGATTTCCAGAACCATGACTTCGACTTCGTCACCCAGGGCGACGAGCTTGTTCGGGGCTACGTTCTTGTTGGTCCAGTCCATCTCGGACACGTGGACCAGGCCTTCGATGCCTGGCTCGAGTTCGACGAATGCGCCGTAGTCGGCAATGTTGGTGATCTTACCGAACAGGCGGGTAGCCTGCGGGTAGCGGCGGGCCACGCCCATCCAAGGGTCGTCGCCCATTTGCTTGAGACCCAGCGAGACACGGTTTTTCTCGGTGTCGAACTTCAGGATCTTGGCCACGATTTCCTGACCGGCTGTCACCACTTCGCTAGGGTGACGCACGCGGCGCCATGCCATGTCGGTGATGTGCAGCAGGCCGTCAATGCCGCCCAGGTCAACGAATGCACCGTATTCGGTGATGTTCTTGACGATGCCTTTGACAGCAGTGCCTTCTTTCAGGGTTTCCATCAGCTTGGCGCGTTCTTCGCCCATGCTGGCTTCGACCACAGCGCGGCGGCTCAGCACCACGTTGTTGCGTTTGCGGTCGAGCTTGATGACCTTGAACTCCATGGTCTTGTTCTCGTAGGGAGTCAAGTCCTTGATGGGGCGTGTGTCGATCAGCGAACCTGGCAGGAAAGCGCGGATGCCGTTGACCAGCACGGTCAGGCCGCCTTTGACTTTGCCGCTGGTCTGGCCGGTGACAAATTCGCCGGATTCCAGGGCTTTTTCCAGGCTCATCCACGAGGCCAGGCGCTTGGCCTTGTCGCGGCTCAGCAGGGTGTCACCGTAGCCGTTTTCGACTGAGTCGATGGCCACAGCCACAAAATCGCCGACCTGGACTTCGAGTTCGCCCTGGTCGTTTTTAAATTCTTCGAGAGGCACATAGGCCTCGGACTTCAGACCGGCATTGACCACCACGTGGTTGTGGTCGATGCGGATGACTTCGGCGGTAATAACTTCGCCCGTGCGCATTTCAGAGCGCTTGAGAGATTCTTCAAAAAGGGCGGCAAATGATTCAGACATTAAAGTTTCCTAATCCCCAGAACAGTGTTCCGAAAGCACCATTGCTATCGTTTTTAGAGCTGACTGCGGCGGTTTGGTGCAGCTTTTGAAGGGCCGCGGGTTAAGTTGTGAACCCTTTGAGGCGGCGCCGGATTGAAAAGGCGCGCTGCTTCAGAGGGGCCGGTTGCTGCGCCACCAGTCAATCAACACTGCGATGGATTGCTCAATCGTCAGTTCGGAATTGTCCAATGGCTTGGCGTCTTGAGCAGGTTTCAGAGGTGCGCTTTGGCGAGATGAGTCCCGTAAATCGCGCGCTTCCAAGTCCTGCTCAATGGCCGCTAGTGTAGCCGAAATACCCTTTGAAATCAATTGCTTATGCCTGCGCCCGGCGCGGCAGCGGGCGCTGGCCGTCAAAAAGACTTTGAGCGCGGCATCCGGGAATATGACCGTGCCCATGTCGCGGCCGTCAGCCACCAGGCCGGGCAGTTGCCTGAAGCCGCGTTGCAGCGCCAGCAGGGCCTCGCGCACAGGCGCATGCACCGACACCTGCGAAGCGGCCATGCCGGCGCTTTCGGTGCGAATGGCGTCTGACACGTCTTCGCCAGCCAGCAGTACCTGCTCACCCGAAAAGCGCACGGGCAGGGCCGCGGCAATGGCCGCAACGCCGGCCGCATCGTCCAGCGACACGCCGGCGCGACCCGCGGCATAGGCGGTGAGACGGTAAAGCGCGCCCGAGTCCAGGTAGTGATAGCCCAAGCGCTGCGCCGTCAAAGAGGCCAGCGTGCCCTTGCCCGAAGCCGTCGGCCCGTCGATGCAGATCACCGGGATGTCGGCTGTGCGCGCCTGGGTGAGCGCGAACAGCGCTTCAAAGTAGTCAGGGAATGTCTTGGCCACGCACTTCGGGTCCAGGATGCGCACCGGCAGGCCGGCCGGATTGAAAGCCGCCAGCGAAAAGCACATGGCCACGCGGTGGTCGTCATAAGTGTGAATGGCGGCGCTGCGCCACTGCACCGGCGGCGTGACGCGAATGAAGTCTGCGCCTTCTTCAACAAATGCCCCCAGCTTGCGCAATTCGCAGGCCATGGCCGCAATGCGGTCGGTCTCTTTGACGCGCCAGCTGGCAATGTTTCGCAGCGTGGTTGTGCCGTCGGCATAAAGCGCCATCACGGCCAGCGTCATGGCGGCGTCGGGTATGTGGTTGCAGTCCAGCTCAATGGCTTTGAGCGGCCAGGCGCCGCGCGAGACCTTCAGCGAATTGGGGCTGCTTTCGACCTTGGCGCCCATCAGCTGCGCGGCTTCGACAAAGCGGATGTCGCCCTGGATCGAGGCTGAGCCGATGCCGCGTATGTCGATGCTGTGGCCGGCGCCGGTGGCGATAGCGCCTAGCGCCACAAAGTAGCTGGCCGACGAAGCGTCGCCCTCAACATGGATTTCACCGGGCGAGTGGTAGCGGCTGCCGGCGGGGATGGTGAAGCTTTGCCAGCCTTCGCGCCGCACCTGGATGCCAAAGCGCGCCAGCAAATTCAGCGTGATCTCGATGTAAGGCTTGGAGATCAACTCGCCGGTGACTTCGAGTCGGATGTCTTGCTCGGCCACCAGGGGCAGCGCCATCAACAGGGCTGTCAGAAATTGGCTAGACACATCACCGCGAACGGCAATGGGTTTGTTCAGCGCGAGCTTGCCAGGCTTCAGGTGCAGGGGCGGAAAGCCGTCCTTGCCCAGATAGTCAATGCTGCAGCCGAGCTGGCGCAGCGCGTCCACCAGGTCGCCGATGGGGCGCTCGTGCATGCGCGGCACGCCCGAGAGTTCATAGTTGCCGCCCAGCAGCGCCAGCGCGGCCGTCAGCGGGCGCATGGCGGTGCCGGCGTTGCCCATGAACAGCTTGCCTTGTGCGTTCACCAGCTTGCCGCCCAGCCCGCCAATCACAGCGGTTTGGCCGGCTTGCTCAACACTGCAGCCCATCTGTTTGAGGGCAGCCAGCATCACGGCGGTGTCGTCCGAGGCCAGCAAGTCATGCACCACGGTTTTGCCCCGGCTCAGCGCCGCCAGCAGCAGCACGCGGTTGGAAATACTTTTGGAGCCCGGCAGGTGCACAGTGCCATGCGCGCCGGTCAGCGGCGGAATGTCCAGCGACTCGATATCAAACATGAAACTGAATCAATCCTGATGCGGTGAAGAAGGGTCTGAGGACTGCGCCCAGCGGGTGCGCGCCTGGCTGGCTTCGGTGATAGCGCCGTGCAGTTGCCTGGCGTCGCCGGCCGTAATAAGTTGCTCCAGCGCTTGCAGGCTTTGTTGAAACAGGTGCGATTGCGCCAGCAACTCGTCTCGGTTGGCCAGCAGGATGTCTCGCCACATGGCCGGCTCGCTGGCGGCGATGCGCGTGAAATCACGAAAGCCCGAACCCGCCAGCGCCATGTACTGCTCGCCCTGGTCTTGCCCCTGGAGGCTGTGCATCATGGCAAAGGCCAGCAAATGCGGCAGGTGGCTGACGGCGGCGTAAGCCGCGTCATGAGCTTCGGGGCTCATCTGGCTGACATGCGAGCCCAGCGCTTGCCACAGCTGCCGTGCCAGCGCGACTTGCGCGGGCTCAGTCTCTGGCAGCGGCGTGAGGATGACTTTCTTGCCGGCGTACAAGCCGGCCTCCGCGTTTCGCACGCCCGACAGTTCTTTGCCGCAAATCGGATGCGCCGGCACAAAACAGGGAAGTAAGGCGCCCAGGCTGTTTCTTGCGGCCAGCACCACATCGCCTTTGGTGGACCCCACATCCATCACCAGCGTGTCTTTGTGGATGACCTGGGCAATGGCTTGCAGCGAGCTTGGCGTCGCGCTCACAGGCACGGCCAGCAGCACCAGGTCGGCGCCCTCGACAGCCAGCGCCGCAGAGGCCGCTACCTTGTCAATCACACCCATTTGCAGGGCCATGGCCGTGCTGGCGGGGGAGGGGCTAAAGCCAGTCACGCGTTCAACCAGACCGGCGCGTTGGAGTGCCAGGGCAAACGAGCTGCCCATGAGGCCGCAGCCAATCAGGCCAAGTTGTTTGAACACTTGAGTTTGCGCCTCAATCACCTGCGGGGTAGTTACCCAGCACTTTGTAGAAGGCGCAAAGTTGCTGCAACTCTGCCAGAGCAGCGCTCACATGCGGCTGCGAAGTGTGGCCTTGCAGGTCGATGTAAAAGTAATATTCCCATTGGCCCGAGCGGGCCGGGCGCGATTCGAAGCGCGTCATGGAAACGCCATGTGTTTTGAGCGGGCCCAAAATGTCATGCACCGCACCGGGCCGGTTAGGCACCGAAACAATCATGCTGATGCAGTCTTTCCCGGAAGCCGGAGGCGAAGGCAGTGTTTGAGGCAGGCAAACCACGGCAAAGCGCGTGCGGTTAAAGGCGTCGTCCTGAATAGCGTGGGCCGCGTTGTGCAAGCCAAACTGCACACCGGCACGTTCGCTGGCAATGCCGGCCCAGGCCGGGTTGGTGCTGGCCAGGCGCGCGCCTTCGGCATTGCTGGAGGCGGTGCGCCGCTCGGCATTGGGCAGGTGCGCGGTCAGCCAGCCCTGGCATTGGGCCAGCGCCTGCGGGTGCGCGTAAACCACCTCGATACCTTCGAGCGAGTCCGACAGGCGCAGCAGGTTGTGGCGCACCATCAAACTGGTTTCTCCCACAATATGCAGCGGAGAATTCAAAAACAAATCGAGCGAGCGAGAGACCACACCTTCGGTCGAGTTTTCAACCGGCACCACACCGTAGCCGGCGCTACCGCCGGCGGTGGCGCGAAACACCTCGTCAATGCTTGTGCAAGGCACGTGCTCGATGCTGGCGCCAAAAAACTGCAACGCCGCCTGTTCGCTGAAGGTGCCGGCCGGTCCCAGGTAGGCCACTCGCACCGGTGTCTCCAGCGCCAGACAGGCCGACATGATTTCGCGCCAGATGGCCTCCACATGTTCGCCCTTCAGTGGGCCGGTGTTGGCTTGCTTTATTTTCTCGATGACGGCGGCTACGCGGTCGGGCCTGAAGAAGGGCGAGCCTTCACGGCGTTTGAGTTCGCCGACTTCTTCAGCCACCCGGGCACGCTGGTTCAGCAGCGTGAGCAGCTCCCGGTCCAGTTTGTCGATTTGGTTGCGCAGTTCAGGCAAGTTGGTTGTCATGGTTCTGTCCCTGCTCAGGCATGTTCTTTTTCAAATTCTCGCATGTGACTCACCAGCGCCTGAACGCCGGCCAGCGGCATGGCGTTGTACAAGCTCGCGCGCATGCCGCCCAGAGTTTTGTAGCCCTTGAGTTGCAGCAGGCCGCGCGCTTTGGCCTGAGCTAAAAAGGCGTCGTTACGCGATTCGTCGGCCAGAAAAAAGGGTATGTTCATGCGCGAACGGCAATTTTTGGCGACGCGGTTGACATAAAAATCTGAGCTGTCAATCAAGTCATACAACAGCTTGGCTTTGGCGATGTTGCGTTGCTCGATGGCGGCCACACCACCTTGTGCTTTGAGCCACTGGAAGGTCAGCCCGGCGATGTAGATGCCGTAAGTGGGCGGCGTGTTGTACATCGACTGGTTGTCTGCAACGATCTTGTAGTCGAAGGCTGAAGGGCAGTGGGCCATGGCGTGCCCCAGAAAATCCTGGCGTACAAACACCAGGGTCAGGCCGGCAGGGCCCACATTTTTTTGCGCGCCGCCAAAGGCCAGGCCCACACGCGACCAGTCCACCGGCCGCGACAACATG